>JAKSQF010000035.1 GCA_024404235.1 Clostridia bacterium
GAGCCGATTTTAACGCAGGTCGATATGGAAATCAACACCCAAAGCCGAATCGGTGTTGTGGGACGCAACGGTTGCGGCAAAACTACCCTTTTGCGCCTGCTTTCGGGCGAATTACAGCCGGCACGCAAAACCGGTGCCGACGATACCGTTTTTGCCGTTTCGGGCACACCGACCATCGGGGTATTAAGTCAGATGACCTTTGTCGATGACCACGTAACCTTGGTAGACGAGGTACGCTCGGCCTACCGGGAAATTCTTACGATGAAGGACAAGCTTGACCGCCTGCAACAGCAGATGGAAGAATCCCGTTCGGACGAAGTGATTGCCGAATACTCCACCCTTTTGGATCAGTTTACGAACCTCGGCGGATTTTATTTTGAGCGTGAATACGAAGCCGCCATTAAAAATTTCGGCTTTACCGAGGAAGAAAAACACAAACCGCTTTCGGATTTTTCGGGCGGACAGCGTACCAAAATCGCCTTTTTGAAATTACTGCTTTCCAAACCCGATTTACTGTTATTGGACGAACCGACCAACCACTTGGACATTGACGCCGTGCGCTGGTTGGAAGACTACCTGCGTGCCTACAAAAAGGCGTTTGTCATCGTTTCGCACGACCGTATGTTTTTAGACCGCACGGTTGAGATGATCTACGAAATCGAGCACGGCAAAACCAACCGCTACGTCGGCAACTATACCCAATTTACCGCCGCCAAAAAACTGCGGGCCGAACAGCAGGAAAAACTGTATGCCGCCCAGCAAAAGGAGATTGCCCACCTGCAAAGCGTGGCCGACCGCTTCCGTTACAAGGCGACCAAGGCGGCAATGGCGCAATCGAAATTAAAGCAGATCGACCGCATGGAGAAGATCGACGCCCCCGAATCGGCAGATCTGCGCACCTTTCATACCGATTTTGCGCCCGACACCGTTTCGGTCAAGGACGTGTTGGACGTTAAAGCGCTGAAAATCGGGTACGACGTGCCGCTTTCGACCGTGGAAATGAACGCCGAACGGGGCGACCGCATCGGCATTGTGGGCGGCAACGGATTAGGCAAATCAACCTTCTTGAAAACGCTGGTCAACGCCATTCCGGCGCTTGGCGGAAACTACTATTTCGGCGGCGGCGTAAAAATCGGTTATTTTGATCAGCAAATGGCGCGTTATGTAAACCACAACACCGTGTTTGACGATTTTCTTTCGGCCTTTCCCCGTCTCAGCGATTTTGAGGTGCGTTCGGCATTAGCCGCCTTTTTGTTCACGGGGGACGAGGTCTTCAAAACGCTTGACGTCCTGTCGGGCGGCGAGCGGGTGCGTTTGGCGTTATGTAAACTGTTTCAAAACCGCCCCAACGTGCTGATTTTGGACGAGCCGACCAACCACATGGATATTCTCGGAAAGGAAACGCTGGAAGAGTTGCTGTTGGGGTACGGCGGCACGCTGATTTTCGTTTCGCACGACCGCTATTTTATTCAGAAATTAGCCACCAAGCTGTTGGTATTTGAGGACGGCGAAACCCACTTCTACCCCTATGGGTACGAGCAGTACGAAGCCGATCGCCGCAAGCCGGCCGCACCGACCGTGCAAAAAGCGGAAGCGCCCAAGCCGAAAAAGACCTACACCACGCCGCTGAAAGAGCGTTCCAAACGGGAACGGGCATTGCAAAAGGCCGAAGAAAAGGTCGCCCTTTTGGAAGAAAAGCAAAGCGGCATTGAAACCGAACTGCGGCTGGATGAAAACATTTGCGATTACCTGAAACTTTCGGAATTACAGCAGGAACTGGCCGCTGTGGAAGAAGAACTTTCGGTAGCGATGTCGGAATGGGAACGTGCCGAGGAAGCGTTGGCAGAACTCAATGCGGAATAATCAATTTGAACGGATGCAGATGCATTCGTTCTTTTTTTATAAACTTTTTTGTTGCAATTTTCACACAATTGTTGTATAATTCAACATTGGAAGATCAATCCCGCTTTTCGGGATCAAAAGTCGGGTGAAGTGTATGCAAACTATTTTTCCGCCGCACGGAAATTCATTAAAAATACTTGGAAAGCCGCAAACGTCCGATGACGGATACCGCCTGATGACCTACGTTGCACAACAGCGTGTACCCGATGGCGTATTACTGTTTCACACGCTGACCCGTGCGTTTTTACTGCTTTCCGCCGAAGAATACGAAAATCTTTATCACCTGCCGGAGCTGTACGAAAAATGGTTTTTGGTGCCGAACGGACTGAACGATACGGCGTACGCCGACAAGGTACGTTTTGTGCGGAAGGCCTTTCAGAAACCGCCCGAGCACATTACCCGCTATACGATTTTTACCACAACAGACTGCAACGCCCGTTGTTTTTACTGTTACGAGTTGGGGCGTTCCAGAATACCGATGAGTGACGAAACGGCGCACAAGACGGCCGACTATATCAAAAATCATTGCGGCAACAAAAAAGTACAGCTGCATTGGTTTGGCGGCGAGCCGCTTTTCAACAAAAATGCCATTCGCATTATCTGTACCGATTTAGCGGCCGCAGGCGTAGAATTTTCTTCAAAAATGACCTCTAACGGGTATCTCTTTGATGCCGAAACGGTTGACGAAGCCGCACGGCTGTGGCATTTGAAAAGCGTACAAATCACACTGGACGGAACGGAAGACGTTTACAACCGCACAAAAGCCTATATCCGCAAAACGGCGGAAAGCCCCTATCAAAGAGTGCTCGGCAACATAGCACGACTTTTGGCCGCCGACGTTTCCGTTGTTGTGCGAATGAATATGGATCACCACAATGCAGAAAATCTGCTTTTGCTGACCGACGAACTGCACGACCGTTTTGCAAACCGAAAAATACTATCGGTTTACAGCCACGTGCTGTTTGACGCCGATGAAAAAGACGCCTTTACCCGCACCGACGAAGACCGAAAAGCACTGTACCGTGCGCAACGGATTTTGTGTGACCGCTTGAAAAAATTCGGTTTGAAAGCCGAGCACACCCTAAACCGAAAAATTCCGCTGACAACGTGTATGGCCGACAGTGGCGATGCTCGCACCGTGTTGCCGAATGGAGAGCTTGGTCTTTGCGAGCACTACAGCGAAAACCGTTTTGTCGGGCATATCTGCTCCGAGCAGAGTGATGCGGCCGTAATAAAGCAGTTTGAGCAGGTGCGGGAAAGTGAACCGGCCTGTGCGGATTGTCTGTGTTATCCCGAATGCATCCGGCTGAAAGAATGTGCCGAACAGACCGCCTGCTTCCCCGAAATAAAGGCGGAAAAGGAGCGTGCCGTTTTAAGCGCCATGCAATATACCTATCGGCTTTGGAAAAACCGACAAGCCGAACCCGATGAAGCATTTTTCGAAAATTGCTGAAAGTCCTGATTTGACTGTAAAAGATAAACCGAACCGTGCAAACACCCTTGCGTATTTTCAGAAATTTCTGATTTACGATAACGCTTTTATGAAAGGAGATGTATTTTATGCCGAAGTATACTGCCCCCGAAATGGAGATCGTCAAGCTTGACAGAGAAGACACGATTACCACCAGCAACTGTTCTCCTTACACACTGCCGATCAACGACGAGGAAAACCAGCTTTGCCTGTTTGATCAGTGGTAATGCAAGATTTGTCGTCGGCTTCGAAAGCGGCCGACCTGTCTGCCGAAAGGGATTTTTCCCTTTCGGCATATTTTTTGGAATTTTCTACCGATATTGGTATTGATATTTTAATAAAATATAAGTATAATATATCTGTATATTTATATGTTTCAAATGCTCGAGGAGGCGTTTCTTTTGGATTTTAAGCAATTTTACGATCAAATGAAGGGTAAGCGCATCGCTTTTTGCGGTGCCGGTATCAGCAACACCCCGCTGATTTTGAAATTTTTGGAGCGGGGAGCCCGTGTCTACGTTTGCGACAAGCGTACCCGTGAACAGTTGGGTGAGCTGGCCGACAAGCTGGAAAATGCCGGTGCAGAGCTTCGTTTAGGCGAGGGGTACCTCGAAAATTTGGAGGTTGAAATCATCTTCCGCACCCCGGGAATGAGCTTCCACCTGCCCGAATTGGAGGCCGCCCGCAAAAAGGGCATTGCCGTCACCAGCGAAATGGAAGTCTTTTTCGACCTGTGCCCCGCCACCGTTTTTGCCGTGACCGGATCGGACGGAAAGACCACCACGACCACCCTTATTTCCAAAATGTTGGAGGCCGAGGGTAAAACCGTTCACGTAGGCGGAAACATCGGCAAACCCCTGCTGCCCGAAATCGAAAACATCAAGCCGGAGGATTTTGTCGTTGTAGAGTTGTCCTCCTTCCAGTTGATTTCCATGCGCAAAAGTCCCGACGTGGCGGTCGTCACCAACGTCGCCCCCAACCATTTAGACATCCACAAGGATATGGACGAATACGTCGAGGCAAAGAAGAACGTTTTACTGCATCAAAACGCTTTTTCCCGTACCGTTTTGAACCGCGACAACGAAATCACCGAAAGCTTCCGTGATTTTGTACGCGGACAGTCGTTGGGTTTCAGTATGGAACGCAAGCTGCACAACGGTGCGTGGCTGGCGCCCGACGGTACCCTGCATATGGCCTACCGCGGCATGGACGTCCCCGTTCTGCACCGTGACGAGATCGCCATTATCGGTGACCACAACGTTGCCAACTATCTGGCCGCCATCACCGCCGTTTGGGGTTACGTCGGTGTAGACAGCATCCGCAAGATCGCCCGCGAATTTGCCGGTGTGGAGCATCGCATTGAATTTGTACGTGAAGTAAACGGCGTAAAATATTATAACGATTCCATCGCTTCCAGCCCGACCCGTACCATTGCAGGCTTAAAGGCATTCCGCCAAAAGGTTATTTTGATCGCCGGCGGATACGACAAGCACATCCCCTTCGAGCCGTTGGCGCCCTACGTGGTGGAAAAGGTCAAAGCGCTGTACTTATGCGGACTGACCGCCGACAAGATCGAAGCCGCCATTCGCGGGTACGAGGGATATAACGGTCAACCCGAGATCGTGCGTGTGGCCGACATTGCCGAGGCCGTGAAAAAAGCACACGAAACGGCCGAGCCGGGCGACATCGTTACGTTGAGTCCCGCCTGCGCCAGTTTTGACGCTTTCCCCAACTTTGCCGCACGTGGCAACTTCTTCAAAGATATTGTAAACGGACTGTGATTTTATGAAAGATTTACTGTTTTCCCTTTCGGCCGCCGCCTGCACCGGATATATCCACGATGCCGCCGTATTGGCCGAAGCGGAACTGAAAAAATACGCTACGGTGACCCGCACGGGCAACACCGTTATCGGTCAAATGGGCGACGGCGACTACACCCTGCTGTTGGACGCCCACATTGACGAAATTGCGCTGACCGTGACCGACGTGGACGAGCAGGGCTTTTTGACCGTGGCCAACTGCGGCGGATTTGATCCACGCACGTTACCGGCACGCCCCGTAAACGTCCACACGAAATCGGGCGTTATACCGGCCGTTTTTTGCAGTACGCCGCCCCACCTTTCTTCGGGCGAAATTAACTACGACAGCGTTTCGGCGCTGAAAATCGACTCGCTTTTAGGGGAAGACGCCAAAAACGTGATCGCCCTTGGGGATTTGATCACCTACGATATGCGGCCGGTCGCTTTAGCGGGAAACCGTGTCAGCGGAAAATCGTTCGACAACCGTGCAGGCGTGACCTGCCTTTTAGAGCTTGCTCGCAGAATTTCGGGTAAAGATCTGCCGTTCAAAATCGTTTTCGTATTCAGCGATCAGGAAGAGCTTGGTTGCAGAGGTGCCAAAACGGCGACCTATGCCGTAAATCCTGACGAAGCCATCGTGCTGGACGTCAGCTTCGGCGACGGGCCCGACATCGGCGCTTACGAATGCGGTAAGCTGTCATGCGGCGGAATGATCGGCTGTTCCCCCGTGCTTGACCGTGAAATTTCCGATAAGCTCATCGACTTGGCACACGAGCATAACATCCCCTACCAAACCGAAGCGATGGGCCGTTCGACCGGCACCAACAGCGACGTGATTTCGGTTGTGGGCAACGGCGTGCGCACGGGACTGATTTCCATTCCGCTGCGCAATATGCACACCGACACCGAGGTCGTTGATTTGGATGATATGACCGCCGTGGTCGATTTGTTAGAACAATATATCCTTTCGGGAGGTGTTTCCCGTGATTGATTTACTGAAAAAACTTTGCCTGCAGGACGGTATCAGCGGTGACGAAGGCACCGTGCGGGAATTTATCCTTTCCGAAATTGACGGTTGCTGTGAGTGGAAAATCGACCCGCTTGGCAACATTATCTGCTTCAAAAAGGGCAAAAACGCCACCGACAAAAAGGTTTTGATGGATGCCCACATGGACGAGGTGGGGTTGGTCATTACCGCCGTCACCCCCGACGGATTTTTGAAATTTACCGCCCTTGGAATGGACACCGCCGTGTTAACTGCACGCCGTGTGCTGATCGAGGGCAGCGTTTACGGTGTCATCGGCGGAAAACCGATCCACTTGACAAGAGGCGAAGCGAGTAAAAAACTGCCGCCGGCCGATTCGCTTTATATCGACATCGGCGCCAAAAACCGTGACGAAGCGCTTGACCTCGTTTCACCCGGTGACCGTGCCGTGCTGACAAGCGATTGGGCACAAGCGGGCGACAAGATCCGCTGTAAAGCGCTTGACGACCGTGTCGGTTGTGCCGCGCTGATTTCTTTGCTTAAGCAGGAAAGCGAATACGATTTTTACGCCGTATTTTCGACGCAAGAAGAGGTCGGCTGCCGAGGCGCTCGGGTTGCCGCTTTTGCGGTCGATCCCGATTTTGCGTTGGTGCTGGAGGGTACCACCGCCGCCGATATTGCCGACGTTCCCACCGAAAAGCAGGTCTGTCATTTAGGCAAAGGCCCTGCCGTTTCGTTTATGGATCGCAGTACGGTTTATGACCGTGATTTGTACGAAGCCGCCCTTGCAAGCGGTGTGTTATGTCAACCAAAAGCGGCCGTGACCGGCGGCAACAACTCCGCCGCCATTCACCTTTCCAAAGAAGGGGTACGCACGCTTGCCATTTCGGTACCCTGCCGCTATATCCATTCGGCAACCAGCGTGGCCGACGTGAACGACATCGAAAAAATGCCGCTGTTGGCAAAGCAGATGCTTTGTGACATCTGCGGCGGAAAAATTCAATGATCACGCCGTTACACGCCCTACCCCCGCTTGAAAAGGCAGATTTCTTTCGCTTGAAAATCTACTGTGCGTGGGAGTGCTACCCCGACGATATTCCGTTGTGGACGCAAAACGACCGAACGCTTTTATGTATGAGCGACGGTGACCTTTTGTTGGACGGTTGCGACGATGCGGACGAGCTGTTATCGTTTATCCGCTTTACAAAGCCCCGCCGCATTTTCGCTTCGCGTGAAGTTTTGCAACAGTTGAATCTGCCCGTTGCGGAAGAACTTTACGTGCTTTCCCGCAAAGCGGAAAGAGCTGACAGCACCTTTATTTCTTACGAGCAATCAAGCAAAGAAATTTACGAACTGCTTTCGGTTGAGGGGCTTTCGCTTCCCGAATATGAGCAGTTTGCACCGGATTTTTGCCGACGGCTGAATCACGGATGGCTGCACTACTTTGCTATTCCGCAAAAATGTGCGGCACTGACCCAACACAGCGACGACTTTGCCTTTATCTGCGGCATTGCCAGTCACGAAAAGGGGTACGGCACCGTGGCGCTGAACGGCATTTTACGAAAGAATTACGGACGCACCGTTTTCAGTTGTTGTCGTGCGGACGTGCGTGGATTTTACGAAAAAAACGGCTTTTCTTTAACAGGAACGGCCGGTTATTGGGAGAATGAGGATGGACTTTTTTAAGATCGACCCCCGTTTGGAAGAACGGGATCGGGCCATTTGCGAAAAGGTGGCACCCCGCTTTGCGGCGGTGGATGCCGTGACCGAATACAACCAAAGAAAGGTGCTGTCGCAGTTTATCAAGCACAAGGTCAACGCCGTGCATTTGGGCGTTTCGACCGGCTACGGCTACGACGACCCCGGCAGAGAAACGCTTGAAAAAATTATGGCAGGATGTATGGGCGCCGAGGATGCGCTCATCCGCCACAACTTTGCTTCGGGCACCCATACGCTGACGGTGGCGCTGTTCGGCCTTTTGCGGCCGGGTGACAAGGTGCTTTGCCTGACCGGTCGCCCCTACGACACCATCACCGGTGTTTTCGGAATCGACGGCAAGGTCGACGGGTCGCTCGCCGATTTCGGGGTAGAATATAACCAAATCGACCTGTTACCGAACGGCAAGCCGGATTTGAATAACATCCGTGCCGAGCTTTCGTGGAACAAGTATCGGGTCGCGTACATTCAGCGTTCCCGCGGGTATAGTCTGCGGCCAAGCCTTACGGTCGACGATATCCGTGTGCTGTGCGACGCCGTAAAGGCCGTTTCGGAAGATACCATTATTATGGTTGATAACTGCTACGGCGAGTTTGTGGAAAAGCAGGAGCCCTGCGACGTCGGTGCCGATTTGGTTGCCGGTTCGCTGATTAAAAACCCCGGCGGCGGTATTGCCCCGACCGGCGGTTATATTGCAGGCCGACACGATTTGGTGGAAAAGTGTGCCGCCCGAATGACCTGCCCCGGTGTGGGACGGGAGGTCGGTGCAACGTTAGGCCTTAACCGTGAGCTTTATATGGGTCTTTTCAATGCGCCGCACGTCGTCGGCGAAGCCTTAAAGACCGCCATTTACGCCGCCGCTTTGTTCGAAGATCTCGGCTTTGCGGTCACGCCCCGATACGATGAAAAGCGGGGCGATATTATCGAGTGCATCACGCTTGGCACCGCCGAAGGGCTTTGCGCCTTTTGTCGGGGCATTCAGGCCGGTGCGCCGGTCGATTCGTTCGTTCGACCCGAGCCGTGGGAAATGCCGGGATACGATGATCCGGTCATTATGGCGGCAGGTGCCTTTACGTTGGGCGCTTCGATCGAGCTTTCGGCAGACGGGCCGTTACGAAAGCCGTATGCTGCGTGGATGCAGGGTGCGCTTAATTTCCACAGCGGCAAAACCGGCGTTTTGCTTGCCGCACAAAGTATGCTGGAAGCCGGTGCTTTGAAGATTTAAGGAAAGTTGGAGTTTTATGGAACGTATTTTTGCCGGCGAAGTTTTTGAAATTCTCATCCAACCGGGTGCGTTAATTTTTTCCTACAACCACCACGTAGAGAATAACTGCATCGCCGTTCATTATAAAATGCTTTCGTTCGACAGCCGTCAGATGACCGACGTCGGCAAAAACATTTACAAATTGGCCAAGTTCGGCAGTAAATACCGAATGATCGAGCCGCTGTGCGATAACTACATCACCGCACGGGCGTTGGTACTGCAGGGCAGTAAGACCTTTGTGGCCGAGCGTTCGGGCAAAGCCACGCTGTTTGACAGCGACGGTATGCCCATTTGGACGGGCGAACTGCGTTACCGCGGTATGGCGCCGAGCGATATCGGACTTTATAAAAATTCAATGTGGGCCGCCTACGATAAGGGCAACGTGCTGTTGCGATTTAACCTTGGCAATATGCGGGAGGAACTGCGCATCGGCGGAACACGGTCGCCTTTCAGCGAGCCGTGTGACCTGTTTGTTACCGGCAACGAAGCCGTCGTCTGCAACCGTGGGTCAAGAAAGCTGGTAAAAGTGAATCTTGACACCTATGCCGTCAGCGACTATAAGGAATTTTCCGAGGCCGTTCACGGTTACGTTCGCAATGATAATTTCGAATTCGTTTTACTGGATTCGGGTGTGTATTTACTTTAATTTAGGAGTGTTTTATTATGTCTTGTAGCGGAAACTGTTCCTCTTGTCAGGAAAACTGTTCATCCAAACAGCCGGAAAGCCTTTTGGAGCCGACCGGCGATTTCAACAACATCAAGCACGTGGTTGCCGTTGTCAGCGGTAAAGGCGGCGTCGGTAAGTCGATGGTGACCTCGCTGTTGGCGGTAGAACTCGCCCGACAGGGCAAAAAGGTCGGCATTTTGGACGCCGATATCACCGGCCCGTCTATTCCGAAAAGCTTTGGCGTGACGGCAAGAGCCACCCAAAACAACCTCGGCATTTTCCCCGCCACCACGCAAAGCGGCATTAAGATCATTTCGGTCAATATGATGCTGCCGCAGGCCGATATGCCCATCATCTGGCGCGGTCCCGTCATTGCGGGTGCCGTCAAACAGTTCTGGCAGGAGGTCGTTTGGGAAGACCTTGATTATTTGCTGGTTGACTGCCCGCCCGGAACAGGTGACGTGCCGCTGACCGTATTTCAGATTATGCCGGTTGACGGTGCCGTGGTCGTGACCTCGCCGCAGGATTTAGTATCGCTGATCGTTAAAAAGGCGCTGAATATGGCCGATATGATGAACGTGCCGGTGCTGGGATTGGTCGAGAATATGAGCTACGTTAAATGCCCCGATTGCGGCAAGGAATTCCCCGTATTCGGCAACGCCGGCGAAAACATTGCCGAAGAAACCGGCACCAAACTGCTTGCCCGTATGCCGATCGACATTTCCCTTTCGCAGATGGTGGATAACGGCTGCATCGAAAAGGTTGACGGCGACTACCTGAAGGCCACCGCCGCCGAAATTATTGAGAAATTACCCTGACAAAATTGCAGATTTTTTCGCCTTTTGAAAAAATTTTCAATAAAACACTTGACAAAACCCCGGTCGGTAGCTATAATGAATTAGTCGCGCGGCTAACGTGTGCACTACGGCTGTATAGCTCAGTTGGCTAGAGCATGCGGTTCATACCCGCAGTGTCATTGGTTCGAATCCAATTACAGCCACCATCCGGCCCGGTGGTCAAGAGGCCTAAGACACCGCCCTTTCACGGCGGTAACACGAGTTCGAATCTCGTCCGGGTCACCATAAAAAAGCTCCTTTGTCTTTGGACAAGGGAGCTTTTTTAATGATATCCGTTCCTTGCGGAACGGGTGATAAGCTAATGCTATGATACCCGCCTGTAGCGGATGATATACGCCTTGCGGCGTATGTAGGAACGGATATTATATCATTCGGCGTCAGCCGTATATCATATTGCAACGCAATATATCATTGATCATTCCGGTGCAATGTGATATTATTGTACTGTAAGAGGGTGTTTATATGTCCGAAAACAAATTGCTTGATTTGTCCTTTGAATTCGCTGTTGCCGTAGTCAACCTCGTTGATGGTGTAACTGTGCCCAAAAGTTCTTATATGACCGATCAACTTGCAAGAGCCGGAACATCTGTCGGAGCCAACATTCATGAGGCACAATACGCACAAAGCAAGCGGGATTTTGTTGCCAAGTTGGAAATAGCGTTGAAAGAATCCAACGAAGCAAGCTATTGGCTGAAGCTGATGCTTGAAACCAAAAGAATAGACCCACAGACTTATCAACACACCGAACGATTGTGCGGAAATATTCGCCGATTACTCATCTCCTCCTGCAAAACGGCGAAGTCAAGCACTTCGGAGGAGGTTTTATGACCCGAATTGAAAAAAGCGGATATGTTTTTTCGGTTGACGTAGAAAAAACGCAGGAATACTACAAAAACATTTCACTTTGTGAATGCGATTATTGTCAGTACCTGCATCAGCATATCCGTGAACGTTTTCCGAAATTGACAGCATTTTTATCCGAATTCGGCGTTGATATTACCAAACCGGACGAAGCATCCCCGATCGAGCTTGACGGCGAATATCAATATACCTTTGTCGGCTACACGGTTTGCGGCGAAATCCTGAAATCCGGCGAATACGAAATCGACCTATGTGACGGCTTATTTCTAAGCATTTCCGTCGACGACAAATTTTCTTTTCCGAATCAGCAAAACGGGAAATATTTTTCGCTTTCGGTTTTCGGCATCGCACTGCCAAACGAATCTGCCAAAAGCATTTCCGAAAAACCGCACCCGAATTCATTGCGAAGCAAAGTCAAAAACCTGTTTAAAAAACACTGACAAACCCGACAGTCGTATATCCTATAATGTATCTGCTCCGAAGCAAATCCGAGGGCGCCCCCATTTCTTTTTCGTTTTTCCTCACTTTTTATCCGCAGGATCTCTTTTTTTTATTCGCCTATGCCGTACCTACCCCCGGCATAAAACTCCTCCTATGGCAGTTTTTTAATTCTGCCTTAGGAGGTTTTTCTGTGCCCGGGTTTACAGACTTGTGCATTGTTCAATTACGGCCTTTTTATTGATTTATACGTTAATTTGTGATAATATTATTTCATCGAATATATGCGGACAATTTGATATATCGAAAGGAAAAAACAATGACAGAACTTGAAAAAATGCAGCACGCAAAGATGTATATTGATAAACTTGCCAATGGCATAAATCCGATAGACGATACGATGATTCCGGAGGATGACACACTCAACAACGTTCGGCTATCCCGATGCCTTTTTTATGTTTCTGATATTTTGCGTCAAGTCATTCAAAACGGCGGGAATATCAACAGCGACAAAAAAGCACAAAAAATTCCGTTTTACCTTACCCTTGAACAGAGGAGTCAATACGTTCCTGCCAATACCCCGATCTCGGTCAGTGAAATAACCAGAAGTCTGAACAGCCTTGTTGACCTTAACCGATATAAAAAGCTGAACTATTCAAAAATAACCGATTGGCTGATCCGTCTCGGCGCTTTGGAAATACAGACTGATTTTGCCGGAAAATCAAAAAAAGTCCCGACAACACGCGGTGCCGAGCTTGGAATAAATGTGGAAAAACGAAGCGGAATGACGGGCGAATATGACGTTGTGGTCTATAACCGCGACGCACAGCAATTTATCGTCGATAATATCGACGCAATTATCCTCCAAAACTAAAGTGTTGCCTGTACGAAAGGCAACACAACGCATAAAAACGGATGCAATCGTACGTAATTTCTTGGTAGGGGCGAACTGCGTTCGCCCGTCGCGTTATGCAATCATACTGTTTGTGTTACGGTTTTAAAAGCAAAACTTAGTATACCGGTATTTTCGTGGAATCATTTTTTCAGTTTCGGAGAATATTATCGGGCGAACACAGTTCGCCCCTACGGGGTCACAACATTAAAAAACTATATAGTATAATTACGAAACCGATTAAGTTTGCATTCGTCAAAATTGTTTTATGAGCGAAATCAACTCAGAAAATCAAATTCGGTAATTTTAAAGAAACAACCCGCTGAAAGGAATTCCCTTTCAACGGGTTGCTTTGCTTTATTTACTGATTACAGCATATCGGCAATGTTGTTTGCCAAGTCTGCCAGCGGAGAATTCTTTGCGCCGCCGAA
>JAKSQF010000036.1 GCA_024404235.1 Clostridia bacterium
GCCATTCTAGAAAAACTCAGTCCGCGGTTTGCCGAGTACTATAGCGTAGGCGGCAAATATGACGGCATGTCGTGGTGGAACGGTCTTATGGGAGTTGTTCGCAATAAAGACGTTTGGGATAAGCTGAAACTGACCGACGCCGACGTTCCGCTTACCACCGACGCAATGTTTGCTTTGGCCGATCGGATCAAATCCAAAACCACGCCGTTTATTTTCTCTTCAAAAGAGAACTACTACGATTCCTACCTGCCCGTTATGATGGCACAGTATGAAGGGAACGCCAACTTCAAAAAATTCTTAAACGGTGTTGATCCCGACGGTACCGTTTCGCAGTACATTTACACCTACGACGGCGCATTGGAATCGCTGAAGGTTTTCGATAAACTGCTGAATAAAAAGAATAATTACCACTCGGCAAGTCAGGCTTCGCTGGACTTCACTCTGATGCAGGGTCAATTCTTAAGCGGTAACGCATTGTTCTGCCTGAACGGCTCGTGGCTCGAAAACGAAATGAAGGCCAACTATAAAAACGTCAATATCGACTTTATTAAAACGCCGGTCATTTCTTCCATCATCAATAAGCTGCCCACCGTTAACGACGACAAAACCCTGCAAGAAGTTGTTAAGTACATTGACGCCGTGGACGAAGCCAAGCAGGTCGCAAAGCCGGCAGGTGTTTCGGATGCGGATATTGCAGCCGTTACCGAAGCTCGCCACATGGCATACCTGAATACCGGTCTTGATGAACAGGTCATCATTCCTTCTTACGCCAAGAATAAGGAAGGCGCCAAGGAATTCTTAAAGTATATGTACAGTGACGAAGGCCTGAACATCTACTACAAAACAATGGGCGGCCTGGTACTGCCGGCTACACCGACCGGCGGCTATGATTCAAACGTGAAGCTTTCAACGTTTATGCAAAGTTCCTTTGATGCCGTTCAAAGCAATCATTGGCTCGCTACACAAACCAAGTCAAAGTATTTCGTGTTGGCAATGGTCAGCCAGCATTTCAACAACGGCACTTCTCCGACCGTTCAGCTTTACGAGGGCACGTCAACACCGGCAAAGATTCTGGACGCCAATACCGATGCCATCAGCAAAAAGTGGAGTTCTATCAAGCAAATCATCGGATGATATTTTCTAAAAGGGGTATTTGAATGCCAAAGTACGTTTTAAAACTGATATCGTTAGCCTTATGCGTCTGCTTTATCCTTTGCGGATGCCAAAAGGGCGGGCAGAAGGCTGCCGAAAAAGGCGGCGAATTGCTTTGGTCTGCTTATTCTACGGTAAAGGTTTTACAGAATAAAAAGGAAAAAGATTATTACGAGCATTTAAAGGGCGAAATCAACGTTTCCCTTTGTAAAGCCGAAACCGAAGACGGGCAGATCATCATAAGCCCCAATAAGGATATCAAAAGTTTTGAATTAAAAACGGCCGATTTGAAGGATAAAAACGGAAACGTTTTCGCTAAAGAGAATATCTCCGTTTTTGTTCAGAAGTATATCACCGTAACGTCAAATACCAATATCAACAACGAAAACTTTATCGTCGGCGACCGTGTTCCGGATATGCTTTTGCCGATGGAAAAGTCGATCGAATTTAAGGAAAATTCCATCAAGGCGGGAACCAATCAGGGTATTACGGTCAGCTTCAAGGCGGACGAAAAAACCGTTCCGTCGCAGTACAGCGGCACCTTTACCGTGGTTTTGGACGGCAAGAACTATAACGTTCCGGTCACCGTCAACGTGTGGGATATCAACTTGGGTCAAAAAAGAGATTTTCAGTCTTCTTTCCTGATTTATTCCCACAACCTGCTTGCAGGGGAGTACGAAGCCAGCGAGGAACTGATCGAACGGTATCAAAAATTCTTCCTCGATTACAAGGTGGATACCTATGTCATCCGCAACGACGATTCGGTCGATAAGCTGGTAAAGGAAGCCACCACGTTCTTCGATAACAACAATTATAACTCGATTTGCATTCCCTGTATTTTATCGCAGGATTATACGTTCACTTCACCTCAGGCCGATGCCATTGCCGATTACGTCAAGGCGATCGTGAAAATTTCGACCGATCAAAAGCGGTATTATAAATACCTTTATTTATACGCCACGGCTTTTGATGAAGTTGACGTGTATAACGAAAACTACGCCAATTTCGAGCGGGTGTTCAAAAAAGACGGCGAATGGACCAAAACCTGTGAAAAGGTTTTAAGTGCCGTTCGTGAAATGAAGGAATATAAAGCCTTCTCACCACAGATCCGTGCCGAAATCGACAAAAGTATTATAGAACTGCCGTGCGTGATTCCGGTGGTCAATTTCACCGAATCGTGGACAAGGGATCTTGTTTGTACGTTCTGTCCGTATATTTCTCAGTTCGATTCGGCCGCACAGGCGGCGCAGTATCAAAAGCAGGCAAAGAATAACGCCCACGGCAATCTTTGGACCTACACCTGCTCCGGCCCCATCAATCCGTATCCGACCTTCCACATTGACGACTATAACCTCGGTACCCGTGTTTCCGGTTGGATGGAAAACAAGTACGACGTAAACGGTTATCTGTACTGGGCGGTGGATTCTTTCGAATGTGTCGGCGTTCCCAATTGGCGTGAAACCGACGTCTATAACACCGACGTGCGTGCTTCTACCGTTTCGGGTGACGGATATTTGTGCTATCCGGGCAGATATTACGGTAGTGAATACCCGTTTGCATCGGTTCGTTTAGCGGCATTCCGTGATTCGATGGACGACTACGATATGTTAAGTCTGTATAAAGAAATGCTGGCTGAAAAGTGTGCGGAATACGGCATTAAGGCTGACGTCAATTCGGCTGTGACGGATCTGTTCGACCACTTGTTTACCGGCACGATTTATAACACCGATGATGCTGTTTTGTTTGAAAGCCGTGAAATTTTAGCCAACAGAATTTTGGCATTGCAATCTGCCGACGGGGTATTTGCCCTGAACGAAAACGGCAAAACCAATATTTATTCCGCTTCTGCAAACTTAAAGACCGATCGCACCGCAGCGCAGGAAAAGCTCGGTAAATGCTATCGGTACAGCGTGGAAAATACTGAGAATCAATCGGTCAGCATTACCGCTTCCGGCAACGGCTATGCGGCGGCCTACTTTGTGCCGTTTGTCAAGACGGTTACCGTAACCTCTGTTTCGAAGAATAACGATAGTGAAGCCGCCGTAAAGGGCAACGGCTTTGCGGCTGTTATCCGCTCGGAAGAAAAGCAGACGTCCGGTGCTTCTCAGCGCTTTAAGCCTTATGTGGAGTTTGCCGCCTCCGATTTGAAGGGCGTTAAGAAGATCTGCTTTAATATGAAGAAATCAACACCGGAAGATATTTCGGGTTATGTTTTCGTTGTTTCAAACGAGGGTATCGCCACCGAATGCGGCTCCTTCTACGTTTACGAAGCAGAAAGCAAGGTCGTGGTTGACGTTGCCGCAGACGAGGCAACGCAAAACGGTTTTGCCAACGCGGCAGGTATTAAATTCGCCTTTGATAATTCCGATAAAGACGGCAATCTTTTGAAGGATAAAGCCTTCGAAATTTCCGACGTTTACTGCGAGGTAAAATAAAATGAAAAAATTTACATTTGCGATTATAAGTGCCGCTTTGATTGTATGTATGATTTTTTCTTTTGCATCCTGCAATAAAGCCAAAAAGAAAACGCCCGCCGTTTCAAAATATGAGGGCACCTATCTGCTCAACGGATTTGAAACGGTTGAAGATCTGTATAAGGTCAGACAGTTGACCCTCAGAACGGGCGAAAATGCTTACAGCGGTTATTCCGCAAAAGGAAAATTGGATATTGTCACGGTTGAAGATTTTTTGAGCGATGATGCAAACCGCCGCAATTATAACGAAGCCGATCTTGCCCCGAAGCAGGGAAAAGGCGCTTTGCATATTGATTACGTTTCGCATCAGGCCTCTAAAGGCGGCTTCACCAAAATTACGGCAATGTTCAAAAACTGCAATTTGAACGATCTGCCGACGGAAAAAATCGGTCAGCTTTCGGTTTGGGTCTTTAATGATAACGCTACCGAGCAGAAATTGACTTTGGGTCTGGTCGACAGCGCTACCAATATCATCGAATACGGTGCAGATCCGTTTGTTTTAACGCCCTATTCGTGGACCGAGTGCCGGCTTGATTTGGCCCCGACCATCACGAAATATCAGGCGAAAAAAATTGCCGGTGTCGGACTTGAATTCGATGACAAGCAGGCCAAATCCTTCTATTTGGATGACCTGACCGTTTCGTTCGTGCAAAAAACGACCGAAGAAGAACAGGAATACCTGAAAAAGGTTCAGCAGGTCGAAAACGATATCAAAGCCTTTTTGGCTGAAAACTCGGTTTCAATGGAGGTCGGCAATGCGCTTGAGGGCGTTTTTGCCGAATACGTCGAACTGCCCGAGGCCTATCAGGCGTTGGTGTCGAACTATCCCGACCTGAAAACCTTTATTGATCAGTACTTAAAAACCGTATCCGACAGTCAGATGATGGTGGACGGTACGGCTGCACTCGTTTATTACGACCGCATTCTCGGTCTTTCGCAAATCGAAAGATGTATCGGCGCGAAGGCGACCTATACCACTGCCGAACACGCCCCCGGGGAAGCGGGATCTACCTGCTTTACCTTTGACGGCACGATGGACTGGATCGAACTTTTGGACGTGCCGGTGGCAGAAAGCTACGACGAGGTTCGCGTTTGGGTCAAAAACGATTCCAAAGACGCACGCGCCATGCTGATGTTCTGGACTTCTCTTATTAAAACGGGCGGTAAGGTTTACGATGTAAACGGAAACGAAGTCACGAACAGCTTTGTGGACGGCGTGGACCGCAACAACAACGTTATCGGTACGGATCAATGGGTACAGATCGTATTCAATCAGGCCGTTGCCGTTACCAATATCAATCTGTGCTCGGTTGAAAAAGCGACCGGCAACACCACTCTTTCTACCGGAAAATTATACATTGGCAAGATCGTCGGTGTTTCCAAGGGCGCTTCGATGCTGGATAAAATCGACGCCTTGATGAAAAAGTCGTCTTACAGCGCACAGGATTACCGTGACGTGTACGATTTATACACCGAAATGTCTGCGATGTCGCCCGATCAGCTGGCTGTTTTGGGGGACGAGCGGGTATCGTTTATCAACGATTTCTATAAAAAGAATAAAACGAGAATTATCTCGGAAAAGATTAACGGCGTAAAACTGTCGAGCGAGTATACGGCTTCTCAAATCCACGAGATTTTGGATCTGCAGGAGATCTATAACGGTCTGTCAAGTGCCGAAAAATCCAAGGTCAACGCCGCTTATTTGAATAAACTGATCAAATCGATCAGCGGGTACGATAAAAACGGTACGCTGATGGATGTGACCGAATATTCGGCCGATTACGCCGATGAATTGGTTTACAGCACAAAGGATAAGGCAAGCGGCAGCGCTTCCCTGAAGGTCAGCAGAACCTTCACCGATAAGAGCTCTGTGACCTATAACTTCCCGCAACCGATCACGGGTGCCAAAAAGGTTCGCATCACGCTGAAAAATGCTTCTTCTAAGCCCGTCGCCTTCTTCTTGGACGGCTCGGGCCCGCAGGGTGCAAAGTGGATGGAACCGTCTAACACCGGATATATGCTTAATCCCGAAGACGGTTACAAGGAACTGGTCTACGATGCCGACGGTTACAGCTTTACCGGAATGATCTTTACCTTGGGTCCGTGGGATAACGGCGATATGAATGTTTATATCGATTCGATCGACGTTGTTTATGACAGCACCGACGATCTTGTAAAACAGGTTCAAAAACTGTCTTCTATTGCAAACCAAGACGAATTCTCCACGATGCAGGTCAAAAAGATCCTTGAACTGTACGGCGAATATCAGAAGTTGTCTTCGGCGCAAAAGAAGAAGGTCGATTCTGCCTTGCTGAATAAGCTGTACGGCAAAATCGCCAAGCATAATCAGTATACCACTACGATGGATGCTGCCCTTTATGCCGAAGAGGTACAAAACGACGTATTCCATTCCAATAAGGTGAAATACGGCTCCAATCCCTTCAGCTTAAAGTTGACAAAGAAGGTCGAAAATAAAGCGGAGGCTGTTTTCGCTCTGCCGAAGACCGTTACCGGTAAAGAACTTAAGGTTACGGTCAAAAACGCTTCGAATGCACCGGTAGCCTTCTTTATGAAAGCACGGCGAAACGGTAAGGATGAATGGCTTGTTCCCGTCGGCAGGGATTATATGCTCGAAAAGAACAGCCCGTGGATCACGCTGACCTACAATATTGCCGGCTATTCCGTCACAAACTTTATTGCTACGATCGGCCCATGGGAAAACGGCAATTTGAGTTTGTATATCGGTAACGTGGAGGCTATCACCAGTAATATCGGCATTGTCAAAAACGACTTGAAGACCATCGGCCAATGGAAGGATAAAACCGAATTTAAGCCGAGCGAAATCAAGCTGATTCTAAAAACCAACAGCACCTATCAAACCCTTACCGCAAAGGAAAAAGCCTCGGTGGATGTGACGGTGCTTAACGCTTTGCTGAATAAAATCAAGTACTATAATTCTTCCGATTATCTCAACGTCACCAAATTTGAAGAAAAGTACGATAACTGCCTGAAATATTCCGTAAAGGATATCAATAAGCCTTCAAATTATTCGATGAAGTACACCGAAGCCACGCAGGGCGGCGAAACCTATTTGCAGCTGCCGAAAAAAATCAGCGGTGCCGCACAGGTAAAGGTCACGCTGAAAAACGTTTCCAAGGGTAAGCTGGCATTTTGGGTCAAGCAAACCGAAGCGCAGGGCAATAAATGGCTTGAACCGATCAACCACGGTTATTTCGTTGATAACAACGAGGGATACGTCACCTTGACCTATGATATTTTCGGCAAAGAAGTCGATGCCTTCGTATTCACCGTAGGCCCGTGGCAGGCGGGGGAAGTCGAGGCTTATATTTCCGATGTTCAGATCGTTTCCGTTT
Source organism: Clostridia bacterium (assembly GCA_024404235.1). GTDB lineage: Bacteria > Bacillota > Clostridia > Oscillospirales > Acutalibacteraceae > UBA737. The sequence goes on from JAKSQF010000036.1 coordinate 7,001, forward strand.
TGGAACAGGTTAAGCAGGCTGTTAAAGATTGCGATAAGATCCTTGCCGCCAAGGTATTGAACGCCAACGACGTGAACAGCATCGTTTCGGCATTGACCCTTTATGAAGAAAAGCTGACACCGGCCGAACAGAAGTCGGTTGACGTTTCAAAACTGATGGATGTTCTCAAAAAGGTCGATAAAATCGCCACAACGGCCGATTTCGCCGATATCACAAGATATAAGTTTGAGTATGCGGATAACCTGCTGTATTCGTTTGAAGATTCGGCTTTGAACGGCAACGATATGTCACTGGTCATTAAGGCGACGACCACCGCTTCGGAAAAGGAAATTCTCTTCCCCGAAGATGCACAGAACAATTATAAGTATCTGAACGTCACCTTGAAAAATACTGCCGATAAGGACGTTGCTTTCTGGATCAAGGCTGTAAAGGACGGCAAGGAAACGTGGCTGACGCCGATCAATCACGGTGCCAACCCCGTTATTTCGGGCAAGGAAGGCTTTGTTGAACTGCAGTACAACGTTGAAAACTGTCAGCTGACGGCCTTTGAATGTACTTACGGCCCGTGGCAGGCAGGTGATTTCTCCGTTTGCATTTCGGATATCAAGATGTTCAATTCCTATTTGGATATCGTAAAAGCCGAACTTAAAAAATGCGAGCAGGCGCTGAAAAACAAGGTATTGACCGAAGACGATATCGCCACCTTGAAAAATGCTGTGGATCTTTACAACACGATGTTAACCGCCGCAGAAAAGAAGCAACTGGATGTTTCCGAAATATCCGCATTGCTTACGAATATCGAGGTATTCGGGGCAAAATCTTCGAATCTCTCCTTGGGGGCCTATCCGTCCTCGGCCGCACAAAACATCTTCTATTCGTATGAAGATGCCGCCCTTACCGAGGGATGCGACGTTGCCTTCTACGTAAAATCCGCCGAAAAGGAATTCAGCTTGGATCTTGCAAACGCCTATAAAGATTTAGTGTCGTTAAAGATCACGGTCAAAAATCCCAACGACGAAGCGCTGAACTTCTACCTTGAGGATACGCAGGGCAACCGCATAGCTCCCACCAATCACGAAAATTCTGCGGTGCTGCAAAAGGACGAAGGCTACGTAACGCTGGAATACAACGTTGAAAAGGTAACCGTTTCCAAGTTCGTATTCACAAACGAAAACGGTAATATCGGTGCCTATATCAATAATATCGAAGGTGCCGATTCCAAGTACGAGCCGCTTAAGGTAACCTCCTTTACCGGCGGTACCTTTACCGATAACGGCGGCAGCTGCACCTTAAAGTGCAACGGCATCACCAACTGGTCGGACGTCAATTTCGATACCGTTTCTTACACAAAGGAACAGGAACTGCATCTGTTTGTTAAGAGCGATTCGGAACTGAACCGTGCCGTTTACCTGAATTGGACTGCGCCGCTCAAGGTATATGATGAAAACGGTGAACTGTATAATGGTGTTGCAACCTACGTTATTCCTGGCGACAACAAGGTATACGAGCTTGTGTTTACGTCGCCGCTGTCCTTCAATCAAATCAATATGACCAGTATGGACGCCAAGAACAGCCCGACGACCTCGGTCGGCACCTTCACGGTGTTGGGGTATACGCTCAACGAAATCGGTAACGATTATACCGCTTTATCCGTTTCAAAAATGACGGGCGGCACCTTCACGACCGACAAAAGCACCGCCACCTTTACGTTCAATGAAACCGTCGGCTGGTGTGATATTGATTTTTCGCAGATCACCTTTGCAAACGAACTGCACGTTTTTGTGAAAAACAACTCCAAATACCGCCGTATGTTCGATTTGGACTGGAAATCACCCGATAAGGTTTTCGACCAAAATGGTCAGGACGTTACCGCTTCGATTTCAAACATTTTGCCCGCTAACGATGATTCTGTTTACGAGTTTGTGTATTACGGTACCAAATCTCCCTGCAGGCAATTCAACTGCACTTCTTTAAACGATAAGAATGCGTCGATCGCCTCCCAAGGATCATTGACGATTTTGGGTTACACAGTAAAATAAAGGAAAGTACGCAATGCAATCATTTGAAATTTTATCCACTTTGATGGAATGCTCCTCCGGTGTAGTTCCGAAGGTTGAAACGGTTTGTAAGTTCATCGGTTATATCTCAAAAATGGGATATAACCGGCTGTATCTCGGCTTGGCGGATTGTTATAAGGTCAAGGAAGAGCCGCACTTCAATTACAAACGCGGCGGTTATACCGAAGATGAACTGAAACAAATCGACCAATTCGGTTTAGAACACGGGGTAGAGGTCGTTCCGCAAATCCAGACGCTGTCACATCTGCATTTTCTGAAAAAGTATCCGGAATATACCGAATTGTTTGATACGGATAACGTGCTGATGGTCGGGGAGGAGCGTGTGTACGTTCTGCTCGAGCACATGATTCAAACCATCGCCCGCTGTTTTACCAGTAAAATCATCCATATCGGGTTTGACGAAGCCTTCTGCATCGGCACCGGCGAGTATAAGAAAAAACACGGCGACAAAGATAAACTGGAATTGATTATGTATCATCTCAACCGTGTTTCACAGATCGTCGCCGATTGCGGCAAGCGCTGTGAAATGTGGGATGATATGCTTTCGGATTCCGACGACAAGGAAACCGCCTATAAAAAAATCAACGAGCAAATGCCCGATAACGTTTCGGTGATTTTGTGGAATTACGAGGTCAAAGAAACGGCCGAATTCTGCAAGATGATCGACGACCGAAAACGTTTTACCGACGAGCTTGCTTTTGCGGGCGCTGCTTGGAAGTTCCTCGGTTTCGGGCCGAACAATCTCTATTCGCTGGCGTCGATCAAGGCTCAAATAGAGGCCTGCCGCCAAAAGGAAATCCGGCATTATATGCTTACCATGTGGGCCGATAACGCCAATCCGACCAGCTTTTTTGTCTGCCTGCCGGTTTTGTTCGCCGCCGCCGAATACGCAAGCGGTAAGGAAGCTATCGACAAGGCCAAATTCTTCGATATTACCGGCATTTCGTATGATGATTTGTATTCGTTGGAGTACATTAACTACCCCAAGCGGGAGCCAATCGTCACCAAAAGCTCCAGTTCGTTCTGGGTGTTCTTCAATGATATTTTAATCGGTGATTTCGATTTGTTCCTCTGCGATGGCATCGAAAAGTATTATGAAACGCTGGAAGCGGATTACGCAAAGCTTACGGGCGGTAATTTCGGTCATATTTTCGAGATGAGCACCAAATTGATGAAGGTCTTTAAGATCAAGGCACCGCTGACGCAAAAGATCCGAAAGGCTTACGGAAATAAGGATAAGCAACAGCTTGCGGTGTGCGTGGAAGAACTGAAAAAACTTGCCGCAGCACTGGAAGAGTTTATCGAGGTGTTCAATCGGTACTTCCTCACGGATTTCCGCACTTTAGGACTGGAAATTCAGCAAATCCGTTACAGTGCGGTGTTGTATCGGGTGAAATACGCGATTCAAGTAATCGAAAACCACATCGAAACCGATGAACCGATCGACGAGCTTGAAGAAAAAATCGTTCCGATCGAGTACTATCCGGTTGTTACCGAAACCAACAGTTGTATGGTTGACAGCAAAATGCTGATATCATATTCCCTGGCATAATTTATTTGGAAAAAGGAGATAACGAGAATGTTTAAAAAGAGTTCTGCAAAAATGTTATCCGTAGTATTTGCAATGGCGCTGATTTTGGTGTCTTTGGTTACACCGACCGCTGTCAGTGCAGATACTGCCGCCCCGTTGAATCCGCTGACCTTAACGGATTTCGACAACACACAGTTCAAAACCGGTACGGTTGAGGTATCCGGCGATATGTACGGTTGGTTGGATCATACCACCGTTCAGGCCGATACACTGCTAGGCAGTGAACTGTTCTTCAACATGAACTATTCCAAAGAATGCACGGGCAACAGCACCGGCATCTTCCTCGGCAAAGGCGGTTGGGGTGCGTTGGCTCTTGTAATGGGCAGCGCCAACAAGATGAATTTGATCAATTTCGCCACCGGTGCCGCCGTTACAATGGCTACGGCAGATCAAGTCGGACTCGATAGCTTTGTCGGAACAACGTTTTCCGTTTCGCTGGGGCTTACCGCAGTAAACAGCACCGATGTTTCGGTTGTCGTCAAGATCAACGAAACCGTAATCGACACCGTGGTAATCGCAAATGCCGCTTCTTGGTTTGCCGCTATCGACCGTAACAACGGCACGCTGATGCTTTATGCACCGGATGGGGGACTGACCGTTTCTGCCTACGAACAGCCCGAAGAACCTGAAGAAAACAAAGGTAAGCTGCTGTATCCGATCAACTTTACCTCCGGTACCCAAACCGCTACGGTCGACGGTACGGTGATTTCCTGCAACGGCTGGGTCGATTACAATTTCTCCGGCATTACTTATTCTGCAGAGAATAAACTGCACGTCTTTATGAAAAACACCGCCGATGTTCCGGTTGCCGTGCTGCTTGATTGGGCGAGACCGGATGAATGCTATAATAAGGACGGTCAGGCTGTCAGCACAGCGGATCTTCATTATCTGCCGGCCGACGGCGAAACCTACGAGCTGGTCTTTTCTACCGCACATAATCTGCAGTTCAACCTGCATTCGGAAGCTGCCGCATCTGTTACGGTAGAGGGTTATTATGTCGGTACTCCTTATACCTTCGACGGTGAATTCCAGCGCTTTAATATCCTGAACGAAGGTGACCGCACCGGCGGTGCAGGTTCTTGGAACACCACTTCTTTTGAAGCAATCACCAAAACGAAAGAAACCCATATCTTCGTCAAAAACCGCGTCAACTGCCCAGATGCACCACATAAGACCATCTTCCAGTTGAACTGGGCACCGGCTGATGATATCAAACAGGTTACCGGAACGAACGGCACGACCGAAATCTCCGGCGGAACGACTCTGCTTGATCCGGACTGGAAGGTTTATGAATTGATTTACAACGCACAGGAATCCGGCGATTGGAACGAATTTAATATTTGCTGGGCTTCCGATGCCAACGAAATTGAAATCTACGGTTATTATCAGGTTGAACCGGTTGAACCGGAACCCGAACCCGTTGTTGATTTGAAGATCGGTACGCAGACCAAGGGCAATCAAACTCGCCTTATTATGAAGCTTTGCGGCGATGCCGAAACGATTGAAGCGTATGAAACCGTCGGCTTTAAGCTTACGGTTGACGGTGTTGAAAAGACGGTTGATGTAGATTGCGTTTACGATTCCTTCTACAACGGCGGCAACCTTGTAACCGCCACCGACCTCGGCTGCACCTACGTTGCCATTCTTGAAATCGGCAGTACGGCTGACGCTACTTCAATCACGGCTCAGGGTGTTGTCAACGGTACCGTTTTCGGTGCGGTTCGCACGCTGAAATAAAGAATCATACCGCACCACGGTTTGATTTTGCTTAAAAGGAGATAACAAAATGAATTCCAAAAGGGTGTTATCTGTTGTATTCGCGTTGGCACTGATCGTAACGTCGCTGTTTACTCCGACGATCAGCGCCGGTGCCGATACAGTGACCCGTTTGAATCCGTTGACCCTGACGGATTTCGACAACACACAGTTCAAAAGCGGCACGGTCGCAGTATCGGGGGACGTGTACGGCTGGTTGGATAAAACCGCCGTTGCACAAACCAATTCGCTTTTGGGTAGTGAACTTTTCTTCAATATGAACTATTCCAAGGAATGCACGGGCAACAGCACCGGCATTTTCCTCGGTAAAGGCGGTTGGGGTGCGCTGGCTCTTGTAATGGGCGACGCCAACACGCTGAATCTTATTGATTACTCAACCAATGCGGCTGTTACAATGGCAACAGCCGCGCAGGTTGGCTTAGATAACTTTGTCGGTAAGACGTTTTCCGTTTCTCTGGGGTTGACCGCAGTGGGCGGCACGGATGTATCGGTTTGCTTAAAGGTCAACGAAATTGTCATTGATACGG
>JAKSQF010000037.1 GCA_024404235.1 Clostridia bacterium
CGAATTAACTTTCCCATTTTAAACCTTCCTCGTTACATATATTGCACGCTGGCTATCCACCTTTAAATCGTCCAACGTCATATCGTCATAAATTGCAACCGTTTCAAGTCCGGCGTGCTTCAATGCATCCTGTAATTCCTCTGCCGTATATGCACGTTCCGTAATCGTTTCCTCGGTACGGGTATAGCGGCCGTCCTCTTGCGGTGTGAAAAAATCCAGTTCCATTTCAGTTATATGCGTTTCGGGGTCATAAAAATTACTCCAAACGCAATAAACGTGTTCGCCGTCGCGTACAAAGATATTATCGCCTAACACTTCTTCGTGTTTATACAGCGTATTCACATCAAAAATGAATAGGCGGTCTTTTTCCAAAAAGAGCGATACCTTTTCAATAGCCGTGCACAAATCTTCATAATCGGTAATATGATTGAGGCTGTCCATACAGCAGACAGCACCGTCCACCGTTCCGTAAAGATCCAGCTCGGTCGCGTTTTGGCAAAGATAGAGCACATCCTGTCCGGCAGAAAGACTGTTTTCACGGGCAACGGCAAGCATTTCCGGTGACAGATCGGTACCGATCACCGACACGCGTTTTTCGGCGAAACAATTGGAAAACCCGCCCGTGCCACAACACAAATCAAGTAAAAGCGTCGGCATACGGTCAAACTTTTCAAACAGAGATACTCCGTACGGGCCGAATAGTCCACGTCATCCATCAATTCATCATAGCAGGCGGCAAAATCGTTATACATTTAAAGTCACTCCTTCATCGGGGTTTCTTTTAACTCCTTCAACACCGACAACTGCAACGGTATTGAGATGATAAAGGTCAGAATATCGGCCCACATCTGTGCCGATTCAAAACCGAAATTTGCCAAGCCGTAAGGCTTTAACAACATCGGCAAAAATATGATCAACGGAATAAATGTCAAGCCTTGACGGGCAACCGACATAAACGAAGCCCGCACTCCTTTTCCCATTGTCTGCATCGACATATTGCACATTACGATCCAAGCATTCAGCGGAAACGAGATGCACATAAACCGAAACGCGGGTGCCGCAAAATCAAGTACGGCCCGATCGTCACTGAAAATGCCGACCAGTTTATTTGAAAACAGGACACCGACCACCGATATCACCAGCAAAAAGACGAACGAAAAGCGCACGCAAAACCAAAACGATTCTTTCACACGCCGATATTTTCCGGCGCCGTAGTTATACCCGCAAACCGGTTGAAAACCCTGTCCGAAGCCGATCATTACGGAATTTAAGAACAGTATCATGCGCGAACAAATCGACATTGCGGTTATAGCGGCATCTCCGCCGATACCCTTTGCAACGTGATTCAATGCGATCATTCCGACCGAAGCGATTCCCTGTCGACACAAGGACGGCATACCGCCGTTGACCAGCTGCCCGAAATATTCACCCTTCGGCTTAAAGTTGCGCCAGCAAATTTGAATACCCCGACTCTTTTTTACGCAAATAAACAGTATCACAAAGGATACGATCTGTCCGGCTACGGTAGCGATTGCCGCGCCACGAACTTCCAAACCCAACGCCAAAATAAGCAGCGGGTCCAAAGCCACGTTCAGCACCGCACCCGAAATGATACCGATCATCCCGTAAGTGGCGTTTCCCTGAAAGCGTAATTGATTGTTCATCACCATCGAGCCGCACTGGATCGGTGTACCCAAAAGGATGATCATCAAATAATCGCGGGCATAGGCGTTGATGGTTTTTGTTGATCCCAGCAAAAAAGCCAGCTTGTCCACAAATACAAGTCCGACCAACATCAGAACGGCACCAAAGGCAATTGCACTGAAAAAGCCGACGGCCGCCATTTCCTCGGATTCCTGTCTTTTGCCGGCTCCCATAGAGCGGGAAATATAGTTCGCACTTCCCTGCCCAAAGAAGAAACCGATCGACTGAATCAGCGCCATCAAAGCAAATGCCACACCAACTGCACCCGTAGCTTCGGTTTTTCCAAGCCGGCTGACAAAGAAAGTGTCGGCCATATTATAGAACGTTGTCACCAACATACTGAGGATGGTCGGCACAGCAAGTCGCAAGATCAATCCGCGAATCGGCGCCTCTAAAAGTTGCGTTTTTTTATCCGTTGCAGTTACCTCCAAAACGGTCAAAAACGGGTCGTTATACGACCCGTTTTTTGCTTATTGTTCCATTATTGCACGGAAATCGTCGCCGGTAATCTTCTCTTTTTCGAAAAGTTCCTTTGCAACAGCGTGCAGTTTGCCGATATTTTCTTTCAGCATCGTTTCGCCACGGCTGTAGGCTTCGGTCACGATGCGGTGGATTTCCTGATCGATACGGGAATTGACCGCTTCGGAACAGTTTTCAACATGACCGTAATCGCGGCCCAGAAATACCTCGTCATTGGGATTGCCGTACAGAATCGGGCCGAGTTCCGGACTCATACCGTACTTAACGACCATATCGCGTGCCAACTTGGTTGCACGTTCGATATCGTTGGAAGCACCGGTGGAAATGTCCTTTCCGCACAGGCTTTCGGCGATACGACCGCCCAACAGCATGACAATTTCCTCTTCCATTTCCTTCTTGTATTTTGAGAAACGGTCCTCGCTCGGAAGAGAAACGGTAAGACCCAGCGCACGACCGCGCGGAATGACCGTAATATAGTGAATCTCATCCTGCGTCGGCAACAGATGACCGAGAATGGCATGACCCGCTTCGTGATAAGCGGTATTCATCTTTTCCTTGTCCTTGATGACCCAGCTCTTCTTCTCGGGGCCGCCGATGACCTTCAGGGTAGCCTCTTCGATTTCAGGCTGCGTGATTGCCTTACGGCCGTGACGCACCGTCAACAAGGCGGCTTCGTTCAGCAGATTTTCAAGATCCGCACCGGTAAAGCCGGCGGTTGATTTTGCAATCGCCGAAAGGTCAACGTCCGGACCCAGCGGCTTACCGCGGGAGTGAACCTTGAGGATTTCCTCACGACCCTTGACATCGGGATAATTAACGGTGATCTGACGGTCGAAACGACCCGGACGCAGCAAAGCCTTATCCAAAATATCGGGACGGTTGGTTGCGGCAATAACGATAACGCCTTCATTCGCACCGAAGCCGTCCATTTCAACCAACAACTGGTTTAAGGTCTGTTCACGTTCATCGTGACCGCCGCCGAGACCTGCACCACGTTGACGACCGACCGCATCGATTTCATCAATGAAGATGATGGCCGGAGCGTTCTTTTTGGCTTCACCAAACAGGTCGCGAACACGGGATGCACCTACACCGACATACATTTCGACAAAGTCAGAACCGGAAATAGAGAAAAACGGCACACCGGCTTCCCCTGCAACGGCACGGGCCAGCAAGGTTTTACCCGTTCCTGGAGGGCCGACGAGCAATACGCCCTTCGGGATGCGGGCACCCAACTCGTTGAACTTTTTAGGATCCTTCAGGAAATCGACCAATTCGGCCATTTCTTCCTTTTCTTCATCTGCACCGGCAACGTCGGCAAAGGTCGTTTTTCGCTTATTGTCTGCTTTTTTAACCTTGGCCTTACCAAAGCCCATCATCTTGTCGCCGCCCATACCGGCATTCATACGGCGCATAATAAAGATCCAGAAAAAGATCATCGCCGCAATGACCAACAGCGTCGGCAACAAGCTTACCAGCCACGAGCCTTCTCCACCACTGATATAGTTGTAGGATTTCACCTTACCCTCCGACAGTGCCTCGGCAATATCATCGTGGAAGATTGACGGACTGGGTACGTTGTAGGTACCTTTATTTCCGTCGGTCTTGGTGTATTTCAAATCACCACTGTAAAAATTTAATTCAAATTCCTGAATCTTTCCGTCTTTAATCATCGAAACGATTTCGGAATATTCTGTTTTTTCCTGTTTACGATTCAGATTTGATACAGCGAAAACGGCCGCAAGCAGTACGATCGCCGCCATAATACAAATCAGAATATTTCTGCTGCTCTTTTTCAAGTGTTTTCTCCTTTCGGTTGCCGAAAATTATTTGTTTTCATAAACATGGGGTGCCAACACGCCGACAAAGGGCAAATTACGATATTTTTCATCATAATCCAAACCGTAACCGACAACGAAAGCATCCGGTACGACCTTGCCGACATAATCTGCCGTAATATCCGCTTGACGGTTTTCCGGCTTATCAAGCAAGGTACAAATCTTAATGCTGGCCGCGTTGCGATCAGCAAGAATATTCTTCAAATAGTTCAGTGTGATACCGGAATCCAAAATATCTTCCACCAGCAAAATATCACAGCCTTCGGGATTGATATCCAAATCCTTTTTGAAACGCACCACACCGGTCGTTTTCGTACCTTCGTATGAAGATACCGCCATAAAATCAATTTGGCAATCGCAGGTGATCTCACGCAACAAGTCGGACAAGAAGACAACTGCGCCCTTTAAAACACTTACCAAATACAACTTTTTTCCGGCATAGTCCTTTGAAATCTGTTGACCTAAGCGGTGGCAGATTTCCTGCAGTTCCTCTTTAGACACCAATACTTCGGCAATATCATTTTTTAAGTCCAATTTCATTATCCCCTCTAAGAGTGATTTCAATTATGCGTTTTGTTTTATTATCGACAGCGCAACGCTCTGCAACGCCGATTTTGGCGATCCAAACGATACCGTCATCATCTTCCAAAATCGGTAGATTTTCGCGTTCGTCAAGTGGGATGTGATACTCGTTATACAACTTTTTCAAGGTTTTTGTTCCGCCCAACTTGCGAATGCATACAGTATCGCCCGCTTTTCGGGTACGCTGTGATAATTGTCCTATAATTTTATCACAATCTAATGTATTTTTAAATAACAAATTGTTAATTTTTTTGTTTTCTTCGCAAAAAGTAATGCTTTTCTCTGCCAAATTCAAAGAAAACTGAACCTTTTTGTCGGATAAATCGGAAAATTTCAAAAAACCATCCTGCACCGAAGCTGTATATTTTTTTGGAAGGCTGATTTTTCCACCGTGCATACAGATTTCAAGCAGTTGCTTGCAGTGCAGATAATCAAGCTCTTCGTCGAACTGTTTTAAGGCTATTTTTTGCAAGACTCGAACGACTACTGCTCTAGGCAACCGCCGCAATGGACTGACATCGTACCCCTTGTCCGAAATCGGCAAAGAGGAAACCGCTTTATTCGCCTGCTCGTCCAAAAATTGCTGATCCGCACGCAACGCAGAAGAAGCACGTAGGACTGCATCTTCAACCGACGGATTCAGTTCCTTTAATATCGGCACAACGGTATGGCGAATACGGTTTCTGGCACAAATATCATCGTCATTTGTACTATCCAGCACAAAGTTCAACCCGTTTTCAATGCAATACGCTTCAATTTCAGCACGGGTACACAGCAATAACGGACGAACAATTTTGCCCCTTTTAGGCGGAATGCCGCAAAGACCGGCCATTCCCGCACCGCGCACAAGATGAAGCAGTACTGTTTCCAACTGATCGCTTGCAGTATGTGCCGTGGCAATCAAGCCGTCAGGTGAAATGCGTTCCAAAAAAGCGTAACGCAATTCCCTTGCGGCCGTTTCAAGTCCCAAGCCGTTTTCCTTTGCATAGGTTGGAACGTCGCCCTTTTCAAACACAAAGCTAATACGATTATGCTTGCAAAACTCTTTCACAAAAGTTTCGTCACGATCGGCTTCGACACCGCGGATGCCGTGATTATAATGTGCCGCCTGCACCGTGATATGCAATTCGTCCTGCAACTGCATCAAAGCGTGCAACAGCGCCATCGAATCAGCACCGCCCGAGCAGGCAACCGTCACCGTAGCTCCGGCAGAAAACAAGCCAAACTCTTGATCGGCCTCTAAAATCTTTTGCAGTATCATCGGAAAATCGAAGTAAAGCGGGTATGCTGGCCGTCCCAATAAAGATCGACCTTGCCCAACTCACCGTGACGGTTTTTCGCGACGATGCACTCTGCCTGATTGGGGTCACCGAGATCCTCGTCATCGGTCTTTTCGCTGTCGTAATACTTTTCACGGTAAAGGAACAGAACGATATCGGCATCCTGCTCGATCGAGCCGGATTCACGCAAATCGGACAGCGCCGGACGGTGGGATTTACCCTTTGCTTCGGTACCGCGGGACAACTGCGCACAACAGATGACCGGCACCTTTAATTCCTTTGCCATAATTTTTAAGTTACGGGTGATTTCACTGACTTCCTGCACACGGTTTTCGGTCGATTTTGCTGCCTTCATCAAGCCGAGGTAGTCAATAATGACCAGATCCGGTGCTTTTTTCATACGGCGCAATTTTGCCTTCATTTCCGGCACGGTGATCGTCGATGTTTCATCAAAATACAGTTCTGCTTTTGAAAGCGTTTCGCCGGCCTGTGTCAGACGCACCCATTCATCGCCCTCCAATTTGCCGGTACGAAGCTTGGCACTTTCGATCGCCGCTTCGCTTGACAGCATACGCTGTGCCAACTGATCACGCGACATTTCAAGGGAGAAAAAGCAAACCGTCTTCTTCGCATCCAAAGCCACGTTGCGGGCAATATTCAACGCAAACGAGGTTTTACCCATACCGGGTCGGGCACCGAGGATAATAAGGTCAGAGCGGTTAAGACCGGTCAACATACGGTCCAAATCCCCGATTCCGCACGGAATGCCGACAAACTCGTCCCGCGTTTCCGGATCGTTCATTTTGGAAAGTCGGTCATAGGTTTCGTTTTGCAGTACGTCCCGGATGTGGGTCAGACCCGAAACCTCTCGACCCGAGCGAATTTCATAAATGCGCTGTTCGGCATTATCGAGCAATACGCCCGAATCGGCCGTGTTTTCGCTGATATCCTTGATGATATTGTTGGCAACGTTCATCAAAGCACGGGCATAATAGCGTTCCCGCATAATGGCCGTGTAGGAAAGCACGTTAGCGGCCGAAGGCACCGTCTGTACCAGTTGAGTCAGATAAGCCTTTCCGCCCGCCTCATCGTAAACGCCTTCCCGCTTTAAGCGTTCCAGCAGTGAAACGAAGTCAATGGCCTGATTCAGTTCATACATCGAAGACAGTACCGTAAAGATTTCACGGTGCTGCGGAATGTAAAAATAATCCGCCTTGATTTCGTTGACCACTTCGGTAAACGTTTTGGGGTCAACCAAAATAGAGCCCAAAACCGCCTGCTCTGCCTCGACCGAATAGGGCTGACGCAGGTCGTTATCTAAAACCAATTCATCCTGTTTCATCGCTTACTCCGTCACCGAAACGGTCAGTTTTACCGAAATGCCGGGATATAGACGAACTTCGGCAGTATAATCACCGAAATTCTTAATATCGGCAACCGACATCTTTTTGCGGTCAATTTCAATACCGAGGCTGTTTTTGATTTCGGCGGCAATTTCCTTCGAGGTCACGCTGCCGAACAAACGACCTGCCGTGCCGGCCTTGGCGTGCAGCGTAATGGTCTTGCCCTCAAGCTTTGCAGCCGTTTCCTTTGCGGCAGCGATTTCCTCCTGCTTGTGGTGTTCTTTAGCGGCTTCGCGGGTCTTTAATTCCGACATTGCGGCGCTGTCCGCTTCAATGGCCAAATTCTTCGGAAAGAGGAAATTACGGGCGTATCCGTCGGAAACCTGACACAGCTCCCCCTTTTTTCCTTTACCTTTAACATCTGCCAACAAAATAACTTTCATTTTTATTCATCCTTTCTGCAATATCCGAAATGCAGTTATATTTCCATAATGATCGGCAAAACCATCGGACTGCGATGTGTTTTTTGGAAGAGGAATTTTGCAACGCCGTCTTTCACCTTGGTTTTGATGGTAGAGTAATCACGGACATTGCTCCACATACAGCGGTCAAGGATATCCTCCACCACACGGTTCAGCTCGTTCATCAGTTCTTCCGATTCTTTCACGTACACAAATCCGCGCGAAACAACGTCAGGACCCGAAACGATTTCCCGTGTCTGCCCATCCATTGTAACCGTAACTACAATGATGCCGTCCTCAGCCAGATGCTTACGGTCACGCAGGACAATGCTGCCGACGTCACCAACGCCGAGTCCGTCAACCAAAACGCGGCCTGCCGGCACTGTTTCGGTAATGCGAATTCCGTTTTTGCTCAGTTCAATCACGTTACCGTTTTCGGCAATGACCATATTTTTCGGATCAATGCCCATACTCTGCGCTACCTGCGTATTTTTGAACAGGTGCTTTTGTTCACCGTGGACCGGAATGTAATATTTCGGTTTGGTAACCGCCATCATCAGTTTCGTTTCTTCTTGGCAGGCGTGACCCGAAACGTGTACGTCATACATCTTTTCGTAAACGACGTTTGCGCCCCGCTTCATCAATTCGTTGATGACACGACCAACCAGCTTTTCATTACCCGGAATGGGGTTTGCGGAAATAATGATCATATCGTTGGGTGCAATTTCGACCTGACGGTGATCGGAGAACGCCATTCTGTGCAAAGCGGAAAGCGGTTCCCCCTGACTGCCGGTCGTAACGATAACGACTTCGTCCGGACGGTAATTCTTGATCATTTCAATTTCGATCAAAACACCCTTCGGCACGTTCAGGTAACCCAATTCCTCGGCAATGTTGATAACGTTCAGCATACTGCGGCCACTAGCGGCCACCTTACGGCCGATGCGTGCGGCCTCATCAATAATCTGCTGAATACGATGGATATTCGAGGAGAAGGTCGCAACAATGATGCGTCGGCCCTCCGCCTTTTTAAACAACGTGGAAAAGGATTCACCCACCAACCGTTCGGACGGCGTATATCCGGGGCGCTCGGCATTGGTCGAATCAGACATCAGTGCCAGCACGCCCTTACTGCCGTAGGCGGCAAAACGGGCAATGTCGATCACCTTATCGTCAATGGGGGTCGTATCAATCTTAAAGTCACCCGTATGCAATACCGTACCCGCCGGACAGGTAATAGCAAAACCGACGGCATCCGGAATGGAATGGTTGACGTGAATGAACTCAACGTCAAATTTTCCGAAATTGACCCGCTGTCCGGGTGTGACAACGTTCAAGTGTGCATCAGCAAGCAGCTTGTGTTCTTTCAGTTTGCCTTCAATCAACCCCAAGGTCAAACGGGTGCCGTAAATCGGCAGATTGAATTCCCGCAAAAGGTACGGAATGGCGCCGATATGATCTTCGTGCCCGTGCGTCACTACCAAGCCCTTGATTTTATCCTTGTTTTCCAGAACATAGCTGAAATCCGGAATGATGATATCAACACCGGGGGTGTCCTCATCGGGAAAGCTCATTCCGCAATCGACCAAAAACATATCGCCGTCATATTCAAAAAGCGTACAGTTTTTACCGATTTCGCCCAAACCGCCTAACGGTATGATATGAATCGGTAAATTTGCTTTTTTCGGTTGCTTGTGATTGTTTGCAAAGTTTTCTCTGTGATCATCCCGCCGACGGTAATTATTCTTTTTCGGTGCGGTTTTCTGTTTTTTACCCGCATTCTTCGGCGGGGTATTCTTTTGCGAATTTTTCTTGGCAGAACTCGTCTTTTCGGACATCTTCGCTGTCTCCCCTAACGAGCCGCCGCGCAACAGTTCATTAACCATTTTGCCGGCCGGTGAGCGTCCGTTCTGCTTCGGGATGAACCGCTTTTTCTGACGCGGTTTTCCCTCTTTTTTGGTTTGAGTTTCACTCATTCAGTATAAAGCCTCCGTAAAAATTTTATGTATATTCAGTTTGATTCCCAGCCGGATCAAACCATAAAAATTCAAATAAATTGTGTTCAGGCAATAAAATACCAACATACATAATTCATTTTACTATTTTTGCATTGGAAATGCAAGTATTTTCTACCATATAAAGTATGTATTTTTTTGAAGCTTTTAATCAGTTTTCAAAAAAATACGTCTGCCGATTTCGGCAGACGCGTCGCTTGTTCAATTTAACAGGAATATTCCGAAGTTGAGATAAGCCGCAAAAGCGACCCAAAGAATATATGGGATCATCAGTCTTCCGGCACACGAATGAATATTCTTAAAGCGTATCGCCGTAGCAACGATCAGCGCTTCCATAACAAGCAGCCAAATAAAGCTGAACAGATATACCTTTCCGTTAAAGAAAAACAGCGACCAGAAGAAATTAAAAACCAACTGCACCACATAGAGCGTCAATGCGCCCGATTTCTGCTCAGCAGTAGCGGGCGAAGTCCATACAATATAGGAAGCCAAACCCATCAGCAAATACAGAATGGTCCACACAACCGGAAAAAGCCACGCCGGCGGTGAAAGCGGCGGCTGGTTTAATTCGCCGAATTTTTTCATTGCTTCATTCGTGATCAGTGCCGAAAGTCCGCCGACTGCGAGCGGCAAAGCCAAACAAACAAGAAGTGATTTCCATTTGATTTTCAAATCAACTCCCCCTTTGATATTAGACTATGCAACAGAAGAGCGGAATATACAAAAAACCGATTTTTTCATCAAACGACAGATTTTTTCTCTTTTTTTGAAATTTATACTTGACTTTACGCTTACTTTGTCTTATAATAACAAAGTCGCCGAAAGCGATATGCTGCTATAGCTCAGATGGTAGAGCGCATCCTTGGTAAGGATGAGGTCACCAGTTCAATTCTGGTTAGCAGCTCCAAAAACCCTCAAACGTTTCGTTTGAGGGTTTCTTTTTTATCACATTTCGTTTACAGACAAAAATCCCCTGCCGATCGGCAGGGGATTTTTTCATCAGCAAATTATTTAATAATAGATTCACCGTTCATTTCGGCCGGTTGTTCAAGGCCGAGCAGATGGATGATTGTCGGCGAAATATCGCAAAGCTTACCGCCTTCACGCAGTTCGCAATCCTTACCGATTACAACAAACGGTACCGGATTGGTAGTGTGTGCAGTAAAGGGCGTTCCGTCAACGTCAACCATACGGTCGGCGTTACCGTGGTCGGCGGTCAAAAGCATTACGCCGCCCATTTTAAGGGTAGAATCCTGCACGCGGCCAACGCAAGTGTCAACCGTTTCAACAGCTGTAACAGCCGCTTCAAAAATACCGGTGTGACCAACCATATCGCAGTTGGCAAAATTCAGGATAACGACATCATACTCTCCGCTTTCAATGGCTTCACGAGATTCGGTGAAGGCTGGCGGATCCAGGATAACGACATCATACTTTCCGCTTTCAATTGCTTCGCAAACCTTGTCACAAACTTCGGGTGCGCTCATTTCAGGCTGCAAATCATAGGTTGCAACCTTCGGAGAATTCACGAGAATACGGTCTTCCCCGTCAAACATAACCTCGCGGCCGCCGTTGAAGAAGAAGGTTACGTGGGCATACTTTTCAGTTTCGGCAATACGCAGCTGCGTCATACCGTTTTTCGCCAAAAATTCGCCCAAAGTATTCGTCAAAGATTCCGGCTTAAATGCCACTTCAACGTTCGGCATAGAAGCATCGTATTGCGTCATGCAGACGTAATAAACCTTTTGACGGCCACCCTTGCGTTCAAATCCTGCAAATTCATCATCCACAAAGGTGCGGGTGATTTCGCGTGCACGGTCGGGACGGAAGTTGAAGAAGATCACGCTGTCACCGGTTTTAATGCGTTCGGTATCGGCGATAACGGTCGGCAAAACAAATTCGTCGGTGATAAATTTGCCTTCCTCATCCTTTACGGTGTAGGATTCACGAACTGCTGCGGCAGCGTCGTTTGTTTGAATTCCCTCGCCGTAGACCAATGCAGCATAGGCTTTGCCGACACGCTCCCAGCGGTTGTCACGGTCCATTCCGTAGAAACGACCCATAACCGTAGCGATCTTGCCGCAACCGATTTCCTGCAATTTTGCATTCAACTGGTCAATATAATCGGCGGCGCTTGCCGGCGGAACATCACGTCCGTCAAGCAGTGCGTGAATATACACACGGGTAAGTCCATTCTTCTTGGCAAGTTCAACCAAACCGAAAAGATGCTCGATATGGCTATGCACACCGCCGTCCGACAAAAGTCCCATCAAATGCAGGGCGCTGTCGTTCTTTTTGCAGTTTTCGATTGCATTCAAAAAAGCGGTGTTCTCAAAAAAATCACCGTCGGCAATCGACTTGGTAATGCGGGTCAGTTCCTGATAAACCACACGGCCTGCACCGATGTTGGTGTGACCGACTTCACTGTTGCCCATCTGACCATCCGGCAGACCGACGTCCATACCGGAAGCACCGATCAAGGTGTTGGGGCAGTCCTTCATAATTGCATCTAAACGCGGCGTTTTTGCCGAGTAAATTGCATTACCATCGGTAGACGGATTATAGCCAAATCCGTCCATAATCGTTAAAACAATCGGTTTTTTCATACTTTCACCCAAATTTATTTGCTTGCAGCTTTTACAATGATCGAGAAATCTTCAGCCTTCAAAGAAGCGCCGCCGATCAGACCGCCGTCGATGTTGTATTTGGTCAACAGTTCATCAGCGTTTTTAGCATTCATAGAACCGCCGTACTGAATGGTCATTGCATCTGCAGCTTCGGTATCATAGATATCGGCTACAACGTTACGGATAATGCCGCAGACTTCTTCAGCCTGTTCCGGTGTAGCGGTAAGGCCGGTACCGATTGCCCAAACCGGTTCGTAAGCAATGATGATATCGGCAGCTTCTTCCTTGGAAACACCGCCCAAAGCGATCTTGGTCTGCATAGCAACCAATTCGGCAGT
>JAKSQF010000038.1 GCA_024404235.1 Clostridia bacterium
GCCGAACAGTGGAGCTGCACTTAGGGTGCCAGTCTTGAAATCGGCAATATCTCTGCGGTCGATACCGTATCGGCACAAGGCTAGTACGGTGCAAACGGCACCACCGTTTACGGCAATACAAGAGTATTAAAATAATCAAAAACAATATTGCATTTTTGCACCCCTGCCATACTTTTGTACGGCAGGGGTGTTGTTATGTAACAAAAATCAGCGAATGGGTATGTGATACGAATAATTGTAATTATAATGATTATTATCGCAATTTTTATGATAAGAATTGGTATTGCCACACAGAAATTTTGTATTTATAATGATAATTGTAGCAAAATCTTGATAAAAAAGGAGCGTTTCTCAACATGAAAAAGTATTTAAGCCTTGTTCTGTGCTTAGTGCTGTTACTGGCAGCCATCCCGTTTGGGATCACCGCCACAGCAGGAAGCCCGAACCAAAATCAGCTGATGATCGGTACTCAAACCAAGAGCAGCGAAACCCGCCTGATCGTAAAACTGACCGATGATGCAAAATCCATTGAAGATTATGATGCAGTCGGCGTTGCCCTCACCGTAGACGGCAAACTGACCTTGATCGACGTCGATAACGTTTACGACTCGTTCTACAACAGCGGTTCGTTAGTCACCGCCGAACAGTTGGGCTGCACCTATGTTGCCATTCTTGAAATCGGCAATATCTCTGCGGCTAAAAGCGTTACCGCCCAAGGTTATTATACCGTCGGCGGCCCCACCCTTTACGGCAACAAAAAAGTTTTGCGCAATGATACTTCGACCAACAGCGGCATAGTCTCTGTCAAGGAAGTTCAGGTCGGCGCCAAGTCTGTTACGGTTTCCTGCGGCGCTACCGGTGCCAAGGACTGGTTCCATATTTTCCCGAAAGGCTATACGTCAAGTGCACAAAACTTGGGCAATTATAAGTATTGCAGCGCCAATTCGGATGTTGTGTACAATCTGACCAACCCGATTACCGCCGGTGAATATGTTGTTGTTATGTATTTGAACGACGGTTACACGGTAGGCAGCACCTACGAATTTGTTGTTGGCGATAAGGTAGAATATCCGTATATCGATAAGGAATCCTATTACTCCGGTGAATCCATCAACATTTTGTGGAATAACGTTCCCGCCGAATACGGTTGGGTCGGCGTTTATGCAAAGGGTTATACGACCTACTCCAACTACGGTGACTACACCGAACGCGGCAAGGGTACGTCCCTCCCCTCCGGTGACACCAAGCGTTATAAATCCCTTTCTTGGCCGCTGGATCCCGGTGAATACTCTGCCGTTTTCTTTGTCGGCAGCACCTACACGGTCGGCAAAACGGTTGATTTCACCGTTATGGAGAACATTCGCGCTGCCGTTAGCAACGTTGCGGTCGGCGATACTTCCGTTACCGTTCACTGCGGCGTAAACGGCGCTAAGGACTGGTTCCACATTTTCCCGAAGGGCTATAAGTCGAGCAGTGAAGCCTTAGGCAATTTTAAGTATTTGAAATCCAATGAGGACGTTGTGTATAACCTGACCAATCCGATCACTGCCGGCGACTATGTAATTGTAGTGTATTTGAACGACAGTTACACGGTAGGCGCTACTTACGAATTTACGGTTAGCGAATAATATTGCCGCCCATCGGTAAGTAATCCTGCCAAAACGATATGAACTTTTGCACCCCTGCCATACGAAAGTACGGCAGGGGTGTTGTTATGCGACAAATTTTTTAAAAATCGGGGGAAAGCCCTTGACAGAATAGTTAGCGTATGCTAAACTTGTGGTTAGAGTATGCTAACTATTAGGAGCAAAAGTATGACTTTAGATGAATTAGCCGTCGGCCAAAGTGCCGTTATTACGGCAGTCGGCGGGCAGGGGATCTTGCGCTGCCGTCTGCTTGATATGGGATTGATCCCGCACACAAAGGTCACCCTGCAAAAGGTGGCGCCGATGGGCGACCCTATTGAAATTCAGGTGCGTGGGTACGAACTGACCCTGCGTGTGGACGATGCAAAGGAAATTGAAATCGGGGAGGCGGCAGAATGATTTTTGCGTTAGCCGGTAATCAGAACTGCGGCAAAACCACCCTTTTCAATGCCCTTACGGGGTCGAATCAGCACGTCGGCAACTTCCCGGGTGTTACGGTCGATCAAAAAATGGGGGAGATTCGCGGGCAGAAAAACTGTTCCGTTGTGGATCTGCCGGGCATTTATTCTCTGCGTCCCTACACGCAGGAGGAAATCGTCACCCGTGACTTTATTCTTAACCAAAAGCCGGACGGCATTATCAATATTGTAGATGCGACGAATATCGAGCGCAATTTGTACTTAACCCTGCAACTGTTGGAATTAAAGGTGCCGATGGTACTGGCGCTGAATATGATGGACGAGGTGCGTGCCAACGGCGGTACGATCGACGTGCAGAAAATGAGTGCCGAGCTCGGCATTCCCGTTATCCCGATTACGGCCGCCAAGGGCGAGGGCGTTTCGGAGCTGATCAACAAAGCGGTGCAGACCGCCAAGGAACGCCGTCTGCCTGCCGTGACAGACTTTTGCGATAATTCTTCACCGGTACACCGCTGTACCCACGCCGTCATCCACTTAATTCAGGACCACGCCGATAAGCTGGGCATTTCGGCTCGCTTCTGCACGGCAAAGCTGATTGAAGAAGATCCCGATATGATCAATCAGCTGGAACTGGATCAAAACGAGATCGAACTGTTAGAACATTGTATCGTTGAAATGGAGGACGAATCGGGTCTTGACCGCAATGCGGCGTTGGCCGATATGCGTTACACCTTTATTGAAAAGGTCGTGGCGTCGGCGGTCGTCAAATGTCACGAAAGCAAGGAACATCACCGTTCGATGATGATCGACCGTGTGCTGACGGGCAAATATACCGCCCTGCCGTGCTTCTTTGCCGTAATGTTTTTGGTGTTTTTCCTGACCTTCAACGTTTTCGGTAAAATTCTTTCGGATTTAATGGAACTGGGTATCGGTGCTTTGACCGATACGGTCGACCGCGCGCTGACCGCTTACGGCATCAACCGTGTGGTACACAGTTTGGTGATCGACGGTATTTTTGCCGGTGTCGGCGGGGTGCTTTCGTTTTTGCCGATCATCGTGGTGCTGTTCTTCTTCCTTTCAATATTAGAAGATACCGGCTATATGGCCCGTGTGGCTTTTGTCATGGATAAACTGTTGCGTAAAGTCGGCCTTTCGGGACGCAGCTTTGTCCCGATGCTCATCGGCTTCGGCTGTTCGGTGCCGGCCATTATGGCGACCCGTACGGTATCGAGTGATCGCGACCGCAAAATGACGATTTTGTTGGTGCCTTATATGAGCTGCTCGGCCAAAATTCCGATTTATGCCGTCTTTTGCAGCGCCTTTTTCGGAAAATATGCGGCACTGGTGATGATAGCACTCTACGTCACGGGCATTCTGCTCGGCATTGTACTGGCGCTGATTTTGAAAAGTACCGTTTTCCGCGGTCAACCCGTTCCGTTTGTAATGGAACTGCCCAACTACCGCCTGCCTTCAGCCAAAAACGTCGGCCTGCTTTTGTGGGAAAAGGCCAGCGACTTTTTGCAGCGTGCCTTTACCGTAATCTTTGCGGCAACGGTTATTATTTGGTTCCTGCAAAGCTTTGACGCACGCTTTAACTTTGTAACCGACAGCACCCACAGTATGTTGGCAAACATCGGTAAGTGGATTGCCCCCGTTTTCAAGCCGATCGGCTTTGGCGACTGGCGTATGGTCACCTCGCTGATTTCCGGCTTCACCGCAAAGGAAGCCGTGGTTTCCACCATGACCGTCCTGCTTGGTACCAGTCAGCAAAACCTCGGTGCGGCGCTGGTTTCACTGTTCCCGTCCACCTTGGCGGCGGTCAGCTTCCTTGTGTTCACGCTGTTGTATACGCCCTGCGTAGCGGCAGTTGCCACCATCCGGCGGGAGCTGAACTCTACTGTTAAAACGGTTGGCATCGTGGTGATGCAATGCGTGGTTGCCTGGCTTGCGGCATTCGCCGTTTTCGCGATAGGGGGACTGCTCTTATGAATCCTTTGGATTATGTGATTTTAGGCTTGGTCGCCGTGGCACTTGTCGGTGCGTTTTTGTGGGCGCGCCGCCGCAAAAAGCAGGGAAAAGGCTGCTGCGGAAATTGCGGACAATGTAGCGGCTGTAACGGCAGAAAATAAAAGAAAAACGGACGGGTAAAACCCGTCCGTTTTTTAACGGTACATCTGCGGATAGTCGGTGCGCTCTAAAAGGTAATCAACGGAAACGTTAAAGTAATCTGCAATTTTGATCAGTTCCACAATGCCGGGTTCCCGTTCACCTGTTTCGTATCGGCTGATGGTGTTCTGACTTGTGTTTAAATCCATTGCCAATTTCAGTTGGGATATGCCTTTGGTCTTGCGAAGCTCTTTCAATCGCACCGAATCACCTCTTGACAATATTATCCCACATTGGTATAATAAAAATATCCCGATATGGTATATTTTGTTTTCCGTATCAGGATGTGGATTGGTGAAAGGAAAAAGGCGTGCCAAGGTGGCACGCCTTTTTTCTTGTCGTATATAATCTGCGCTTTGAATTAAAAAACTTCATTCCGGCAGATTGTCTTTTTGCAGATGGTCGATGATGTGGCAAATGTTTTCAACGGTTTCGGCTGAAAGTGACACATCGGCAGTTGTATGAAGCCTTTTCTTAAAATCGGCCATGTCATGCAGAACGATCGGGCTATTTACCGGACTGTTGTTTTGGGCCAAGAATACACATTCCGTCACCCAAACCCGAATACCGTTTTTGCGTAGGAATTGTCCCAAAAGGGAGGACTGTCGCCGAACCTGCCGTATGGGATTTTTAACCGTTTTAAAGTAAACGTTATCCCCACGGCTGATATGACTTTTTCGCCACATAAAATCGGTTTCGCCGCCGTAAAGCGTTCCGCTGTAATTTTTGACTTCAATCACAAAAACACCGGATTTATTGACGACCAAAAAATCAATTTCGGCCGCCTCGGGCCCGATGTGGACATGAATGTTTCGGAACAGCTTATCCTGATTGGTGAGCACGGATTGAAGAAGATGATAGGCTTGATCTTCACCGAAAATACCGGCATTTTTTATGGCCTTTTCCTGCCTTTGCTCAAAAAAGTCGGATAGCCAACTAAAAAGTAAAATAATGCCGACTACAACCAAGAATGCACATACGGCAACGATGATAATAACAGCCATTGATTCTGTCATTTTTTCACGCCCCATACAGTTCTTAAAATCGCAATAACGCGAAATGCTTTTGAATTAAGAGACCTCAATCTTGTCGGCTTGACAGCCGCAGACAATAAGGTATGCAATACAAAAAAAGATATATGACAAGCCCAACATAACGACCAATATCGGGCTTTCGTATTTTCGCAATTCCATAAAAGCTTCAATCAAATAGGTATAAGTGATTATTAGGCTCAAACTGCCTGTTGAAAGTATGTTGAGAAGCGTTTTGGATATCGTTTTCGGCTTAAACAGGAAATAATAGACGGTATAAAAAAGGTCACATTCAAAAAATATGAAAAATCCGCCAATCATGAAGCAAATAGCAGAGCTAAAGCCTTCCATAATGTCGATGTCGTTTTGGAGGTCATAATTGTAAGCATCAATGGCCGCCGCAACCGTCAACACCATTGTGCAAAGAATGACGGCACCGAAAACAATACCGGTTACTTTCTTTTTTGTGCTTAATTGCAAATAAATTCCCTCCGAATTAAACCCGTAATACTTACCCCAAAAAGATTTTGCGGATTTTCTGTATTTCCAAAACGGTCAGTCCCAAATGCTTTTTCATATATCTTTCGGTTTTTTCGGCCAAGGTTTTGCCGGGGTAGGCCTTCAACATATTTTTCATGGTGACATACGGCTCGTAATTCCGTGAACGCAATCCCCAAATGGAAAGGCCGGTGTATTCATAGTCGAGGTCCAACTGCTCTTCGGTAAAACCAAGCAGTGCGCCAACCAAAAATGCCAGCGTGCCGCCACGGTCGGCACCACCCCAACAGTGATAGTAGATGGGGTAGTTTTCTGCGTGGGTCATCATACGGAAAATATCACGCCACGTCTTGCGGTTTTCCTCTAAAAGAATGCTTTGGTACGGGCCGATCGGCATGGCGAGGTGCGTGATACCGTACAGCGGCAACAGATGATGCTCCAACCGGCCGATGACTTCACCCCGCAGATCCAAATCGGTTTTAATGCCGAGCTGTTGCATCTGCCGAATGCCTTTTTCGGTAATGTGCATGTGCCGTTCGATTTCGCCGCCGCGGTAAAATAACCCTTGCTTTACGGTCTTTTTGCCGACACGTCTTCCGCCGATATCCCGCACGTTGGAGGTGCCGTCAATATACAAACAGCGGGGCCAAAGCTTTTCGGTGTCAAAATACCGCACTTCGGAGCGGTGACCCTCTTTTTGCACGCAGAAGTAATATCGTTTGCCGATTTGAAGATTCCATATATCCGCCTCGGTGCAATCGGTTGCAACCACGGTCGGATTGGATAAATCACGATGCCTTGAAACAATCACGAAATAACTGCCGCCGCGCAGATCCTCGGTCATATCGGGGTCTTCCTCGTCCTGCCAAGCAATGCGGACCGGCTGTGGACGGGAACGGTCGCCGTCGGTTTTTTCCAAGGCATACCAGTGAAAGGTCAGCGCACCGTCCATTTCCTTGCGCTTTTTGGTTTCCTCGGGGGAACGGAATAATTTTTGCACATCGGTCGCAAGTGAAACGACTGCGCCGTTTTCGGGGGTAAGTAAAGTTATCATAGCATTCAACCTTTGTGTGAAAAAATCTTCCATATTATAACATAGAAATTTCAAAAAAACAACTGCTTACACAAAGTTTTTACTGTCGAAAAAATAAGACTGGCTTCGGAAAAACCGAAGTCAGTCTGTTGCAGGATAAGGTTTTACTGCATCGAAGAGTATTTCTGTTTTGTGCTGTCGATCTGCTGCTGTTCGGCCTGCTGCATCGGGTACCATCCTTTTTCCGACATCTTGTTGAAGATTTGATTCTGCATACGAAGTGTGTCGTCCAATTCCTGCTGAAAAGCCGAATGCACGTTCGGGGTGGCAGATTCAATGCTGCCGTGCATCATCAGGTCGCACACGCCCTTCACGTTGTTCAAAATGCTGGTCATAATTGCCTTGTCGTCCATTGTTTTCCCTCCTTAACCGTTCAAAAGATTGTAAAATCGCTGATAACCGTCGCACTGCCGGTCGGCAAGCGTCTTTACAAACTGCTGTAATTCGGGATCCTGCAAACGGCCGGAATAATCCGTAAATGCGCTTTGCATTTGCTGTTTGTGACCGAGTGCATCTTCAATATAAAGTAATTCTTTCGGGGTCATTTTAATCCTTCTTTCTGCCGTAATGCGGCAGTTTTAGTATGCCCACGCAAGAACAAAATAATGCAAATGTCAAAAATGTGGTTTTCTACCGACTTTTTTTGGATTTTTGTTGTTTTTAACTTGACAATCTGTTGTTTTTGGGGTAAAATGAGGATGAGAATTTATCGGGAGGTTGTTTTATGCCTGATTTTTATACTGCAGAAGTGCCGAAAAGTCCGCGTATTGCAAAGTTGGTTGCGCATTTGTTTGAAAAAATGCCGCAAATCGAAGCGGATCGTGCCATTCTGTTGACCGAAAGCTACCGTAAAACCGAAGGGTTACCGATCGCCACCCGTCGTGCCGAGGCTTTTGCACACATCGTTCGCAATATCCCCATCACCATCCGCCCGGACGAGCTGATCGTCGGCAGTGCAACCAAGAGCCCACGCAGTTGTCAGGTCTTTCCGGAGTTTTCTTTCACGTGGTTGGAGGATGAATTTGATACCGTTGCCACCCGCTCGGCCGACCCGTTTGAAATTTCGGAAGAAACCAAACGCACCCTGCACGAGGTTTATAAGTATTGGGGCGGCAAAACGACCAGTGAGCTTGCTCTTGCTTATATGAGCGACGGCGCCAAAATGGCGATGAAGCACAATATCTTCACCCCCGGTAACTATTTTTATAACGGTGTCGGTCACGTTACCGTCGATTACGGCGAGGTGCTGGCAATCGGCTTTGAAGGAATTGCCGAAAAGGCCCGTGAAGCACTGAAAAACTGCCACGACGGCGATGCCGATTACGCGACGAGAAAAGCGTTCCTTGATGCGGTCGTTCTTTCGATGGAAGCCGCAAGCGAATACGCCGAGCGTTATGCCGTGCTGGCACTTGAAATGGCCAAAACCGAAACCGATCCGCAACGCAAAATGGAACTGGCGCTGATTGCAAATAACTGCGCCAACGTGCCGCGCCACGGTGCAAAATCGTTTTACGAAGCCTGCCAATCCTTCTGGTTTGTGCAGATGCTTTTGCAGGTCGAATCCAGCGGTCACTCGATTTCGCCCGGCCGTTTCGACCAATATATGTATCCTTATTATAAAGCCGATCTTGATGCCGGTAAGATCACCCGCGAATTTGCGCAGGAGTTGATGGATTGCATTTGGGTCAAATTCAACGACCTTAACAAGGTGCGTGATGCCGCTTCGGCCGAAGGCTTTGCCGGATACAGCCTTTTCCAAAACCTGATTGCCGGCGGACAAACGGCCGAAGGACTGGACGCCACCAACGATCTTTCCTTTATGAGCATTACGGCAACCATGCACGTACTGTTGCCGGCACCTTCCTTCTCGGTGCGTGTTTGGAACGGTACCCCACACAGCTTTATGATCCGTGCGGCTGAGCTTACCCGTATGGGCAGCGGTATGCCGGCTTACTATAACGACGAGGTCATCATTCCGGCTCTTGTCAGCAGAGGACTGACGATGGAAGACGCCCGTGAATACAACATCATCGGTTGCGTCGAACCGCAGAAATCCGGTAAAACCGAGGGCTGGCACGATGCCGCATTCTTCAATATGTGCCGTCCGGTCGAATTGGTGTTTACCAACGGCTCCGAATGGGGCGAGCAGGTCGGCCCGAAAACGGGCGAGTTGTCCGAATTCACTACCTTTGAAAAGTTCTATGATGCCTATAAGGCACAGATGAATTATATGATCGAACTGTTGGTTAATGCCGATAACGCTATCGACTTGGCTCACGCCGAGCGTTGCCCGCTGCCGTTTGAATCGGCTATGGTCGAGGATTGTATCGGCCGCGGCAAACCGTTACAGCAGGGCGGTGCGATTTATAACTTTACCGGCCCGCAGGGCTTTGGTATTGCCAATATGGCCGATGCGCTTTACGCTGTCAAAACGCTGGTTTACGATCAGAAAAAGTACACCATTCAGCAGTTTGCCGATGCATTGCGCAACAACTACGGCCAGCCGTTCGGCCCCGTTCAAAGCGAGCAGATGACCCTGCAAATCGTTAAAGAACTGGATGCCCACGGCAGAACGCCGGACGAAAAGACCATTGCCGATATTTACGCCCGTGTGCGTGATAACGAGGTGCCGACCTCGAAAAAGGCACTTTACGATCAGCTTCGTGCCGATATCGACGAACTGCCGAAATTCGGTAACGATGAATTTGACGTTGACCTTTTTGCCCGTGACGTGGCTTATACCTATACCCGTCCGCTGCAAAACTTCAAAAACCCGCGTGGCGGTATTTTCCACGCCGGACTTTATCCCGTTTCGGCCAACGTGCCGTTAGGCGCACAAACGGGCGCCACGCCGGACGGCCGCTTGGCGGGAACGCCCGTTGCCGACGGCGTTTCACCTGCTGCCGGAAGAGACGTTCACGGCCCGACCGCTTCCTGCAACTCGGTAGCACGGTTGGATCACGGCATTGCCTCGAACGGTACACTCTTTAATATGAAATTCCACCCGAGCGCCTTAAAGGGCAGAAGTGGTTTGGAAGGTTTCGTTTCGTTGATTCGCGGTTACTTTGCCCAAAAGGGTATGCACATGCAGTTCAACGTCGTCAGCCGTGAAACGCTGATTGACGCACAGAATAATCCCGATAAATACCGTTCGCTGGTCGTTCGTGTTGCGGGTTACAGCGCACTATTTACAACACTTTCCCGTTCGCTGCAGGATGATATCATCAATCGCACCGAGCAGGGTTCAATGTAATTGGGGAAGAGTATGGAAGATTACTTAAACGTACGGGGACGGATTTTTGATATTC
Organism: Clostridia bacterium; assembly: GCA_024404235.1. Classification (GTDB taxonomy): domain Bacteria; phylum Bacillota; class Clostridia; order Oscillospirales; family Acutalibacteraceae; genus UBA737. The sequence goes on from JAKSQF010000038.1 coordinate 10,162, forward strand.
AGAAATTCTCGGTGCACGACGGTCCCGGTGTGCGAACCATCGTCTTTTTGAAGGGATGTGTTCTGCGCTGTCGCTGGTGCTGTAATCCGGAATCTCAACGGTACGAGATCGAACAGATGCAGCAGGGCGGCAAGCTGAAAACCATCGGTCGTGACGTGACCGTAGGCGAAGTCATGGACGAGGTCGATAAGGACCGCATCTATTATGCCTATTCGGGCGGCGGACTGACCCTTTCGGGCGGCGAATGCTTGTGCCAACCGGAATTTGCCGAGGCACTGTTGCACGCCGCAAAGGAATACGGCTATTCCACGGCGATCGAGTCCACGGCCTGCGCACCGATTGACACGATTCGCAAGTTGTTACCGTATCTCGATACCTATTTAATGGATATCAAGCACGTCGACCCCGAAAAGCATAAAGCTTTTACCACACGGGATAACGGATTGATTTTGGAAAATGCCCGCATTCTTGCAAAGGAAGCAAAGCATCTCATCATTCGTGTGCCGGTGATCCCGACCTTTAACGATACGCCGGAGGAAATTGCCGCCATTTCAAAATTTGTGGCGGAAATCATGCCACACGGCGAAATCAATTTGTTGCCCTATCACCGTTTGGGTCTGGATAAGTATGCCGGACTTGGGCGACCCTATACGCTTGATTATATTTCTCCGCCGACCGATGGTAAAATGCAGGAACTGCTTGCGGTGGCGGAACAGTACGGCCTTCAGGCCAAGATCGGAGGTTAAGCCGAATGGATTTGAATTTTGATGCGCTTAAAAACGACGGAAAAGTCCGCATTATACAGGAGTTGGTTCCCGGTAAGCAGATCACGTTGGCACACGTTATCGCCAATCCCGATCCGGTGCTGTACGTAAAGCTGGGATTGGATCCTGCCGGTGACTATCACACGATGGCAATCGGCATCATCACGTTAAGCCCTGCCGAAACAGCCATTATTGCCGGCGATATTGCCACCAAATCTTCGGGCGCACAACTCGGTTTTGTGGATCGCTTCAGCGGTACGCTGATCGTGACCGGCACCGTTTCGCAGGTAAACGAAGCCGTCAAGGCTGTGGTGGATTACGCCGCCGAAACGTTGGGCTTTACCGTTTGCCCCATCACCAAAACATGAATAAGATCATTTTCATCGGCCGTTCGGGGTGCGGTAAAACGACCCTGACGCAGGCACTTCAGGGCAAAGAGATCCGCTACGACAAAACGCAAAGCGTCGAGCGGGAAGGCTTCGCCATTGATACACCGGGCGAATACGTGGAAAGCCGTCAGTTCGGCGCCGCTCTTGCGGTATATACTTATGAAAGCGATATCGTCGCGCTGTTGCTTTCCGCAACCGAGCCTTATTCGTTATACAGTCCCAACGTGGTTACCATGGCAAACCGACCGGTCATCGGTATCGTGACCGGCATCGACCGTAAAAATGCCGATCCCGACCGTGCCGAGCGCTGGCTCGCCTTAGCCGGTTGCCGTAAGATCTTCAAAATCAGTTCGATCACGGGGGAGGGGCTCGACGAATTGCGGGCTTTTTTGACCGAATTCGTGCCGCGGGACCACTACAAAAACGGATATTTCGATATTTGATTCCCCCAAAAACAGAAAAAACAGCAAATTTAGGATAAAACAAAGCGAAAAATCAACAAAAACCAATAAAAGTTGGTATATTTATGTTGACTTTTGTTGGATTTTGTGCTATATTTGTTGTGGTAAATAAGGATTTCCAAACAATATTCTATAAAAGGAGTAGAACATCCATGACATCAGAGTATGAAATCAAAAAACAAATCTGTGAGATCGGTAAACGCATCTACAACAGAGGAATGGTCGCAGCCAACGACGGTAACATTTCCGTTCGTTTGAACGATCACGAATTCCTTTGCACCCCGACCGGTGTTTCCAAGGGCTTTATGACCCCGGAATACATCTGCAAGGTCGATGCTGAAGGTAAGGTCATTCAGGCCAACCCCGGTTTCAAACCGTCCAGTGAAATCAAAATGCACATGCGTGTATATCAGAAGCGTCCCGACGTTCAGTCCGTCGTTCACGCTCACCCGATGTATGCAACTGCATTTGCTATCGCCGGCATTCCGCTGACTCAGCCCATCATGCCGGAAGCCGTTATCGCCCTCGGCTGCGTTCCGATCGCTGAATACGGCACTCCGTCCACCATGGAAATTCCGGACGCTGTTGAAAAGTACCTGCAGCACTTCGATGCAGTTCTGCTTGAAAACCACGGTGCTTTGACCTTCTCCGACAGTCTGCTTGCCGCATACCACAAGATGGAATCGGTTGAATTCTATGCAAAACTGCTCTATCTGTCCAAGCAGTTGGGCGGCCCGCAGGAATTGTCGCAGGCTCAGGTCGAACGCCTGTATGAAATCCGCCGTCAGTTCGGTATGACCGGTAAGCATCCGGCAGACCTTTGCCCGAATGCACAGGCCGGTACGCCTTCCTGCC
>JAKSQF010000039.1 GCA_024404235.1 Clostridia bacterium
TATTGATAAAGCTTAAATAGGCCAACACGTCACGGATTTCCTTGCGTTCAAAGAAGCGGAATCCGCCGATGACTTTATAGGAAATGCCGCTTCGGGCAAACACGTTTTCAAGCGAAGCCGCCTGTGCGTTCATACGGTAAAGCACGGCGTGCTGCGAATAAGAAGCACCGGCGCGCACGCTGTCAAGAATGGCATCGGCAACGAAGCGGGCTTCCTCCCGCTCGTCGGGAGCGGTATAAAGGCAGATGGGTTCGCCCTCGCCTGCCGCCGTCCAAAGAGTTTTGCCCTTACGACCCATATTGTGCTTGATAACGGCGTTGGCGGCATCCAAAATGCGACCGGTAGAACGGTAGTTTTGTTCGAGGCGGATGACCTTTGCACCGGAAAACTCTTCTTCAAAGTTCAAAATGTTTTCTATCGTAGCGCCTCGGAAGCGGTAGATACTTTGGTCGTCGTCGCCGACCACACAAAGATTTCCGTGCACCTTTGCCAGCAGGCTGATCAGTACGTACTGGGCGTGGTTGGTATCCTGATATTCGTCGACCATAATATAGCGGAATTTTCCGCTGTAATAGGTCAGCACGTCCTCGTTTTCACGGAACAAGCGTACCGTTTGCGTGATCATATCGTCAAAGTCCATGGCATCGGCCTCACGCAGGCGATGCTGATACATTTCGTACAGTTCAGCAATCATCCGCTGACGCACGTCGCTGCCCGCCGACTGTTTTAATTCAGCCGGAGAAATCAGCGAATCCTTGGCGGCGCTGATTGCCCCCAAAACCGATTTGTGCGGCAGGAATTTTTCATCAACATTATGCTCGCGCATAATGGTTTTCATCAATCGGCGCTGATCGTCGGTATCGTAAATGGTAAAGTGCGAGGAAAAGCCGATATATTCGGCATTGCGGCGCAGGATTTTTCCGCAAATCGAGTGGAAAGTACCCGCCCACAGATCTTCCCCGCCGGCACCCAATTTTCGATTGATACGTTCCCGCAGTTCGCCCGCCGCCTTATTGGTAAAGGTGATGGCGAGAATTTCCCACGGACGGGGCGCATCGACCGCAAAAACCCGTTCGGGCAGGGTGTTATCTTCATCGGCGAGGTAACGCTCGGCCGCGGCAATATCGTCCTCGGTATAGTACGGAACATAATTCGAGTGGTAGGCATTGCCGTAGCGCACCAAATTGGAAATTCGATTAACAAGAACGGTCGTTTTACCGCTTCCCGCACCGGCCAATACAAGCAAAGGGCCGTCAACGGTGGTGACCGCTTCAAACTGGCGGTCGTTCATCGCACCGAAATCCTTTTCGATCAGTTTACGGCGCAACTGTACAAAATCCATATATAACTCCTATTTCTTCTTTTCATACAGGAAGGGTTGGATCTGACGCAGCAGATCACCGCACGATTCACCGTGTGCGACCATTGAAACCGGGCGGGTCAAATCCAACGCAAAAATACCCAACATTGATTTTCCGTCGGCGTGAAAGCGTCCGGAAACGAGTTCCACGTCATAGCTTTGTTTTGAGGCGATCGCCACAAACCGACGCAGTTTATCCATATTGTTGAGCAACAACTTTTTTTCCAGCATATTTTTCCCTCTCAATCAGCAGGTAACAGTTCCTGCGGCGTAACACCGTAGCGTTTCAAATCGACCGTTCCGTCTGCCGAAAGCTCGACGCCCTCTTCGGCAAGCAGGCGCGCCTGCTCGTTCTGTCCGCCAAAGGCAAAAGCTTCACTTAAACCGCCGAAGCGGTTGACGACACGGTGGCATTTGATGGTTGCGGGATCGGGGTTGACGTGTAACGCATATCCCACGACCCGTGACCAATGCGGATTGCCCGCCAAAGCGGCGATTTGCCCGTAGGTTGCGACCTTTCCCTTTGGAATACGTCGCACCTGCTGATAGATTTTTTCAAAGGTGTTCATTAAAGCAGTTCAATACCCTGCGCACGGCAACGTTCGATTTCCCGCTCCGGCCAAACCGAGGCGTGTACCTCACCGATGTGGGCTTTTTGCAGTAATAACATACACAAGCGGGATTGACCGATACCGCCGCCGACAGTAAGCGGCAGTTTATCGTTCATCAAGGCCTTATGGAACGGCAGTTCCAAACGCTCTAAGCAGTTTTCTTCGGTCAGTTGACGCTTAAGACTTTCTTTGTCGACACGAATGCCCATTGAGGAAATTTCAAAGGCGGCGTCGGTCACGCGGTTGTAGACGACGATATCACCGTTGAGCGTCCAATCGTCATAGTCCGGTGCACGACCGTCGTGCTTTTCGCCGTTTTTCAGTTTTCCGCCGATCTGCATCAGGAAAACGGCACCGTATTCTTTTGCAATGGCATTTTCACGCTCTTTCGGGGTGAGGTTCGGGAAACGATCCTCCAATTCGCCAGTCGTTACAAAGGTGATTTCACGCGGCAGATAGTTATCCAACTGCGGATAAACACGCTCAACATAATCGGCCGTAGATATAACGGCGGCATAAATGCGACGCACGGTTTCTTTCAGAAAATCGGTCGTGCGATCCTCACGGGCGATGACCTTTTCCCAATCCCACTGATCAACGTACAGCGAGTGAAGATTATCACAATGCTCGTCCCGACGGATGGCATTCATTTCGGTATAAAGACCCGTGTGCATGGCAAAGCCGTACTTTTGCAGGGCAACACGTTTCCATTTTGCCAAGCTGTGAACGACCTCGACCACCTCGCCGGAATCAAGAATATCAAAGGTAACGGGGCGCTCTACCCCGTTTAAATCGTCGTTGATGCCGCTTCCCTTCTTAACGAAAAGCGGTGCCGAAACGCGGCTTAAATTCAGCGCATCGCAAAGGTTTTCTTCAAAACGGTGACGCAAAGAGCATATTGCTTTCTGCGTAGAAAGTGCGTCTAATTTCGGACTGTATTTTTCCATTGTAATTCCCCTTTTTATCAAGAAATGCTGCCGACGGTTCTGGGATACAGAATGACGTCACGGATATTCTGAACGCCGGTGACGTACATAATGATACGTTCAAGACCTAAACCGAAGCCGCTGTGCGGTACCGAGCCGAAGCGGCGCAGGCTGATGTAATCTTCATATTCGTCCATCGACATACCACGGGTTTGCATGGCGTCAAGCAGTTTGTCAAGGTCGGCCTCACGCTCGCTGCAACCGATGATCTCGCCCACGCCCGGCACCAAAAGGTCGGTGGCGGCAACGGTCTTGCCGTCGGGATTCTGCTTCATATAGAAAGACTTGATTTCCTTCGGATAGTTGGTTAAAAAGACCGGCTTTTTGCAGATTTGTTCAGTGATGTAACGCTCGTGCTCGGTCATCAGGTCACAGCCCCAATATACCGGATACTGGAACTTTTCACCGCTGGCAAGCAGTTTCTCGACCGCTTCGGTATAGGTCATAATGGCAAAGTCGTTATTTGCAACGCTTTCTAATTTTTCGATCAAACCCTTTTCAAAATGGGCATCAAAGAATTTTAACTCCGACGGGCATTTTTCCAACACGGTACGGATAATGTGCTTGATCATATCCTCGGCGATTTCGATGATATCCGGCAGTTCGGCAAAAGCGACCTCGGGTTCAACGTGCCAGAATTCCGCCACGTGACGGGGGGTATTGCTCTTTTCAGCACGGAAGGACGGACCGAAGGTGTAAATCTTACCGAAGGCCATTGCGGCGACTTCGCCCTCTAACTGACCCGAAACCGACAGCGCCGCACGGCGGCCGAAGAAGTCGTTTTCATCGGCTTCGGCCTGCGTTTTGTAGCCGTCCTCTACCCCGACGGTGGTAACGCGGAACATTTCGCCCGCACCCTCGCAATCGCTGGCAGTGATCAGCGGGGTATGCACGTAAACATAGTGACGGCTTTGAAAAAATTCGTGAATGGCGGCCGACACGACCGAACGTACACGGAACACGGCGTTAAAGGTATTGGTACGCACACGCAGGGCCGGTATGGTACGCAGATATTCCAGCGTGTGGCGTTTTTTCTGCAACGGATATTCCGGCGGGCAGGTACCGAGAACGGTGATTTTTTTGGCGTTGATTTCGACCGAATCAGCCATAACGCCCGACGGCACGACCGTACCCTCGACCGCCCACGACATACCGAGCTTCATATACTCGGACGGATCGGCAATCACGTTTTTATCAATAACGATTTGCAGATGCTTCAAAGTGGTACCGTCGTTCAGCTCCAAAAAAGCCATATTTTTGGAGTCACGGGAGGTGCGTACCCAACCGCAGACGGTAACGTCCTTTTGCAGGTAGGCCGAATCGTTCATAATTTCAACCAGATCAATGTGTTTCATACTATACACTCCTTCAAAAAGTAAAAAAGCGTCAATTTGTCCCTAATATTAGGACGAATTGACGCTGACATTCGCGGTGCCACCTAATTTACCGTTTGAAACGGTCCCTCGTTCCGACCAAAAAAGCCGTACCCGCTTAACGCGCAGGAAACGTCGCCCCTACTACCCCGAAAGGAGGTTCGGTTTGCGGCTAAGAAGTGTTCTTCCCGACAGGCGTATCGCCGTGCTTTCACCGTCCACGACTCTCTGCTCATCGTTTCCGTCGGTACTTTTCTTCCTCGATGCCTTTCCTTATATATGTGAATTATAACATCACCCGACTGAATTGTCAATCACTTTTTATCGGCCAAAACAGCCGATTTCACCGATCAATTCTCCGTCCCGAGTGATTCGACAACCTCGGTCGCGCGTGCCACCAATTCCTGTGCCTGTGCGACCGCATCCGGAACGGCGACATCGGCTTCTGACTCCTGCGGTGCAGGTGCTTCCGCCGTTTCAAGTTGGGCTTGCGGCAGATCCGTCGGTGCTTCATCGGCTACTGTTTCGGTATTCTGCGGTTCTGCCGAAGGTTGTTCGCTGATCAACTCCGCAAATTCCTGCGAAGAGGCTTCGTATGCGGCAACGGCATCGTCGATACGCTTGGCAGTTTCGGACAAAACGCCGTTTACACCGTTATAAGCAGACGGCATAGCCAAAACCTTTTGGTTAAAGTCATTCAAGATTGCCTGAAGTTTTCTTGTTTGGCTGTTGATCTGTTCAATCAAATTGGAGATTTCGGTGCCGGCATTCAGCAAGGCTTCGGTCTGCTGAGAAATCTCGGTCTGATTTTGTTCGTAAATTCCATTGACCTGAGTCAAAAACTTATTGGCATCATCACGTGCCGTTTTGGTGATTTCGGCACCGGTTTCATAAGCGTGACGGTAAACCTTGCCGATGATATGATCGCTTGCAGAGGACGATTTGCTTCTTTCCAAATCGCTTTGAAGAACGGCATTTCGCTCTTCACAAGAGGTCAGTTGTTGACGAAGTTCCTCAGCCGTCTTTTGCAGATCCTCACAATCGGCGGTTGCTTTTTCAAGGTCGGCCTCGGCCTTTGCGGCACGCCGTTCAAGATCCCATAACTTAGCCTTGACTTCCACCTTATGGTAACCCCCGAAAACGCTTTTCTTAAACTCGTCCATGAAAACACGATCCTTTCTTTTTTGCTCCTTTATTGTACCACATATTGCTGAAAATTGCAAGCAATATCCCGCATTTTATTTGCATATTTTTCCTTTATTCAAAAATAATTCTTGTGGTTCAAAAAACAATATGCTATACTAAAGAAAGATATTCAGAATTTTATAAAAATGGAGTTATCTTATGAAACCCGTTGATTACCGAAAATTTCGGCTGAGCGGTTTGAAAACACCGGCATTCAGGCATCTGCTTTTATTGTTGTACTGGCCGGTTTTCGGGCTGATTTTTTACAGCATCGAGTTTTTTCCGGACCGTTTCCCGAATCTGTTTCCGGTACACTATCATCCGGTATATTGGGCGGCATTGGATGAAAAGATCCCGTTCAGCGAATGGTTTTTCATCCCCTATATTTACTGGTTTGCCTTTATCGGTTGGTTTATTGTGTATTCAATTTTTTTCGACATACCGGCTTTTAAGAAATATATGCATTTCGTTATTGCCGCATATTCGCTGACGCTGTTGATCTATTTTCTTTTTCCGACCGAGCAAAACCTGCGCAAGGCCGCTTTTGAGCAGGGCAATCTGCTGGAAAAGTGGGTCGGAATGTTTTATGCATTCGATACCAACACCAACGTCTGCCCCTCCCTGCACGTGACCGGCTCGTTAGCCGTAGCCTTTGCCGCATGGGACAGCAAGCGATACCGAACGGTCGGCTGGCGCATCTTCTTTATGGCAAGCGCCGTGGTGATCAGCCTTTCCACCGTGTTAATCAAGCAGCATTCAATCATTGACGTGTTTGTTTCACTTGCGCTTTGCGGTATTATTTATCCGTTCGTTTTTATTGATGCCGGCCCGTTCAAAAAGTTATTTCATAAAAAAAGATCTGTGTCCTGCTGACACAGATCTTTTTTCTTACTTCTTTTGTTTTGCCAAGCGCTTTTCCTTGATTTTTTTCATTTTTTCAAGCTGTTTCGGCGTTAAAGCTTCATCAACCTTGACCACTTCGGCCGGTGTTTCCAACAACGCCGGATTTTTGAGATAACGTTGCAGTTTCTCAAATGCCAGCGCAAAATAACTGCCCGAGCAGATACGCTCATCCATCACGAGGCCGAGCGGCATACAACGTTCAAAAGCGACCTCGCCGCCCTTACGGATGGGAACCTCACGCAGGTTGCCCATAGTCAAACCAAGGCTGGTCGTGCCGAATTCATAAACGTGGTGATAAATATGGTTGGTACGAATGGAAGCCAAATCGGAAATTAAAAGGCTGGCATGGAAGGGCGACAAATCGGCAACCACCTTCGGCAAAAGGGCGTGCTTTTCCAAAAACTTAAATAAGCCGACGCCTACGCGCACAAGACCCGGAACGCTTAACAGAATACGAATCATTTTTTCGGTACCGTTATTTTCGGGCGTGTTCTTGTTTGCATCGACAAATTCAACAATCTTGCGGTTTACGTCAAAAATGGTATCTTCCGTTTCAAGATAGATTTTCGACATGGTACCGTGGTCCATTTGACCGGCCTTAAGCACCACCATTGATACGCTGATTTCATTACGGGCGTAGGGCTTGCTGTTTACGATAAAGCGGTTCAGTTCCGGAAATTCCGAAACAACACGCAGATAAGCTGAAAGCATAATTGCCAAATGGCTGACCGGCGTACCGGCCTTACGCTTTTCATTCATATAGGTACGAATGGGCGTGATCGGAATATCCAGCGTAATCATATTCATACTGTCATAGCGGTGATTCATAATGTACGAAGCCACCGTATACATCGGATCTACATTGTGCAGACGAAAACCGTCAGATCTCATAATATCCCTCCATAATCGTTTTCTTGACAATTATAGCATACTTTTTTCGACAATACAACAATTTTTTAACAAATTGTTAACAAAATTAAAAGCAGGGCCGCAAGACCCTGCTTTTTTCCAATTTGTTACACGTGGTTTATTCTGCCTTCACAGCCGCAACGGCAGCATCATATCCGGCAACGATTTCGTCGTCCGGCTTCTTCGTCAGCAAGCTGACAACAACGATTGCTACCAAAGCCAAGATAAAGGCCGGCAACAATTCGTAGATATTGAGAACAGTATCGGCAAATTTGACACGGATGATGAATTTCCAAATGAAAACCACCGCGCCGCCGGTGACCATACCGGCCAAAGCGCCCCATTTGTTTGCACGCTTCCAGAACAGAGCCGCCAAAACGACCGGGCCGAAGGTAGCACCGAAGCCCGCCCAGGCAAAGGAAACAATACGGAAAACCGAGCTGTTGGGATTCATTGCAAGGAATACGGCAATAACCGAAATGACAAGCACCGAGATACGGGCCAGCCACATGGATTTCTTTTCGCTTAACTTTACGCCGAAAACCTCTTGTACAAGGTTCTGCGAAATACTGGATGCCGCCGCCAAAAGTTGGCTGTCGGCAGTAGACATGGTAGAAGCCAAAATGCCCGCCAAAATCACACCGGCCGTAATTGCCGGAATATAACCGTGAGAGCTGATAAAGTTCGCAACGTCGACTACGATCGTTTCCGAAGCAGAGCTGTCGGCATAGGTCGGGACGATGCCCTTCTGCATCAAGGAATAACCGGCAACACCGATCAGCACAGCCACGCCCATCGATATTACGACCCAAACGCTGGCAACGCGGCGGGAAAGTTTCAGTTTGTTTTTGTCTTCAATCGCCATAAAGCGCAACAGAATATGCGGCATACCAAAGTAACCGAGGCCCCACGCCAAGGTGGAAGCAACCGGCAGTGCCCCATAGGAACCGGTCGTGCTGCTTGCAACGTCAAAGCCTTTGAACAAATCGGTATAGCCGGTAAGGCTTTGAACGTTGTGGAATACCTGACCAAATCCGCCGGTAACGGCTTCGGCAACGCCCAAAACAATTACCAAGGCGACCGTCATAATGATACTTTGAATAAAGTCAGAAGTGGAAGCTGCAAGGAAACCGCCCAGCGTGCAGTAAATCATAATAACAGCGGCGCTGATGATCATTGCCGTTAGATAATCAATACCAAACAGACTGTTGAACAGCTTACCGCAGGCCGAGAAGCCGGAAGCAGTATACGGAATAAAGAAGATGATAACGAAAATTGCGGAAATGCAGGTAAGAATATGACTCTTATCGCCGAAGCGCTTTGCAAAGAAATCCGGCAAGGTAAAGGCGTTCAGCTTGTGGCTGTAAACACGAATACGCTTTGCAACGAACAGCCAGTTCAGATAGGTGCCGACCGCCAAACCGATTGCCGTCCAGCTGGCTTCTGCCAAGCCGGTCATCAGTGCCAATCCCGGCAAACCCATCAAGAGCCAACCACTCATATCAGAGGCTTCCGCACTCATTGCGGTAACCAACGGGCCAAGCTTTCTGCCGCCCAAATAAAAATCGTCCGATTTAACGTTTTTCTTGCTGAAAACGGCGCCGATAACGATCATACCGATCAGATAAAGGACCATCGTCACAAGAATACAGATGCTGATTGATGTCACATCAATCACTCCCCTTTCAAAAAATAACAGGGTTAGTATACCACAACAAAAAACAAAACGCAATAGGAAACGAAGTTTAGACGAAAATCTAAACAAACATTTCCTATTGCGCAAAATTCGCTTTAAACAAGCGGTTTTTAAAACAGACTAAAGTCTATACGAAAAATAGACACGAAAATTTTATTCGGCTTTTTTAAGATATCCGTCCAAAAAACGGCTGACCATACTCTCGCCGTAGCGACAAAGCGAATAATCACCGCCGCAGATACACCAGTCGTACATCACGGCGCGTTCAAACACCGCATACGCCTTTACGATTTCATTGGCCGAAAGGGTATCGGTCAGTTCCCCGCTTTCCTGCCCGTCCAAAATAATGCGGCGCAGGAGTTTATAATAGGTACGGCTTTGATCAAGCAAATGCCGCTCCGACCGAGTGACCAACTGAGTTGAAAGCAGACGCGCCAACAAATCGACCGAAATACGGTTTTCAATCATCTTAAAAACCTCACGGTTGAGATAAACCAAACGGTCTACCGCTTTCATTTCGGGTGTGAAATCGTCCTTTAAGCGGTCGTACATTTCATCAAAAAGGTACGAAAGCGAAGACAGCAGTGCATCCTTACCGTCGAAATAATGATAAAACGAGCCCTTTGAGGTGCCGCTTTTTTCGATAATTTGATCGACAGTGGTATTTTCGTATCCGGTTTCGTAGAAAAGTTCCCAAGCCGCCGAAACAATGCGGCTTTTGGTATTTTCCTTTTTAGCCATTTTATTCGGCGATAACGACTTCGGCGGTAATGATCTTGACCGCTTCTACCGGCTTATCGTTAGGGCCTACAACGGTATTGGCGATATTATCTACCGTATCCATTCCGTCGGTAACCTGACCGAAAACGGTGTGCTTGAAATCCAGCCACGGAGTGCCGCCGAGTTCCTTATAAGCCTCGGTGATCTCGGTCGGGAAACCGCGATCAGCCAAATCTTCCATCTGAGAAAGCATCGAACCGGGAACGGTATCGGCCTGAACGATGAAGAACTGACTGCCGTTGGTACCGGGGCCGGCGTTCGCCATGGAAAGTGCGCCGCGCAGGTTATGCAGTTCGGCACAGAATTCATCCTCGAAGGTATGACCCCAAATGGACTCGCCGCCCATACCGGTTCCGGTGGGATCGCCGCCCTGGATCATAAAATCCTTAATAACACGGTGGAAAATCAACCCGTTATAATATCCATTTTTGATATGGGTGGTGAAGTTTTCAACCGTTTTGGGCGCTTTTTCGGGAAACAGTTTGATTGTAATGTCGCCCATAGTAGTGTGCAGAATTGCGAGGGTATCGCCGCATTTCACGGCTTCTAATTGATAACAGGACATAAGTAATCCTCCTTTATAACGGAAACATTTTACCAAAAGAATCCGTTTTTGGCAACCTTTTCGCCGAATTATGACAAAATTGTGATAATGGTTACAAGTGCAATTATTCCTTAATCAGCACCTTTTCCACCTTGCCGACGACGGTATAATGCATATCGTTATTGTACCAGCGAAGCGGATCGCTGTCGGTGAAACACTTTTCTTCCATCTGCTGAACGTACTGTTTTTTCAGCACAACAACGATGCGTGCTTCCTCAAAATAAGTGGCATCGCCGTCAAAGACCGGCGTCAGTCCCGTAGCCTCGGTTTTATTGATATCTCTGCCCGACTGGCTGCCGCAGATTTTGTGGATCGCCTTGTTATCCCCGTAAAAGCTTAAGGTGAAATAATCGTTATCGTTGACAAATTCCATCGTGTAGCGGTTGGGACGAATAACGGTGATCATACTGTCACTTCCCCACAGTTCACCCGCAAAACCCCACGATGCCGTCATCATATTATAGCCTTTTTCCTTAGTGCCTGCCGTGACCAACATCCACTCGTCGGCGATCATCTGCACCAAATTTTCCTTGATTTCACGAAAGCTGATTTCCTTAAACATATCGTAAAAACCTCCCTAAATAGTATATTGCCGCAAAGGGCAATTTTACCCGTTTATTTTAAAACAAAACAAGGTGCCTTGTCAAGTGGGGCAACTTTCACGCAGTTGCACAAAATATTATTGTTAAAAAAATAACTTTTTTTGAAAATTCGCTATTGTGTTATGCGGTGAATTTTGGTATAATGCTTGTGTACGGTCGAATTTTGTATATTGGACCAACATTCTGAAAGGAGTTCGTTTATGGTTATCTCAAAAGAAGTAGAAAACATGTGTCCCGTAACCAAGGGACCGCACCACGGCCCCGCCCCCATTCCGGAGGAAGGCAAGTGGATCCAGGCAAAGGAAATCAAAGATATTTCGGCTTACACGCACGGTGTCGGCTGGTGTGCTCCCCAGCAGGGCGCCTGCAAGCTTTCGCTGAACGTGAAGAACGGTATTATTGAAGAAGCCTTGGTTGAAACCATCGGCTGCTCCGGTATGACCCATTCGGCTGCTATGGCTGCTGAAATCCTGCCGGGCAAGACCATTTTGGAAGGTCTTAACACCGACCTCGTTTGCGACGCTATCAACACCGCTATGCGCGAGCTGTTCCTGCAGATCGTTTACGGCCGTTCTCAGTCCGCTTTTTCCGAAGACGGTCTGGCAGTCGGCGCTTCCCTCGAAGACCTCGGCAAGGGTCTCCGCTCTCAGGTCGGCACCATGTTCGGCACCAAGGCCAAGGGCCCGCGCTATCTCGAAATGGCAGAGGGTTACCGCACCAAGATGGCGCTCAACAAGGATGACGAGATCATCGGCTATGAGTTTGTCAACCTCGGCAAAATGACCGACTTCATCAAGAAGGGTATGGAACCCAACGAAGCTTACGAAAAGTCGATCGGTCACTATGGCCGTTTCAACGAAGAAGACGGCGCGGTCAAGTACATTGACCCGCGCAAGGAATAAGAAGGAGGGAACGTACAATGGCACAGTTTGAAGGTTATGAAAGACGCGAGGGCAAAATCCTCGACGTGTTAAAGAATTACGACATCTCCTCCATCGACGAATGCAAGGAGATCTGCGACAAGGCCGGTATTGATCCCTACACCATCGTGCAGGAAACCCAGCCGATCTGCTTTGAAAATGCAAAATGGGCTTACACCGTCGGTTCCGCTATTGCTTTGAAGGAAGCCGCACGCACCGGTGACAAGTCTGCCGCTACTGCCGCTGCCAACATCGGTATCGGTTTGCAGAGCTTCTGCATCCCCGGTTCCGTTGCCGAAAACCGTAAGGTTGGTTTGGGTCACGGTAACCTCGGCAAAATGCTCCTTTCCGAAGAAACCGAATGCTTCTGCTTCTTGGCAGGTCACGAATCCTTTGCCGCTGCTGAAGGCGCTATCAAAATCGCCCTCAACGCCAACAAGGTTCGTGTAAAACCGCTTCGCGTTATTTTGAACGGTCTCGGCAAAGACGCTGCTTACATCATTTCCCGTATCAACGGCTTTACTTACGTTGAAACCGAATTTGATCCGTATGCAGAAGAAGTCACCGTTAAGGAAGAACGCCCCTTCTCGAAGGGTGCCCGTGCTGACGTTAAGAGCTACGGCGCTGACCACGTTCCGG
>JAKSQF010000004.1 GCA_024404235.1 Clostridia bacterium
AACGCCGACCGCAACCACGTTTATAAAAAATGTCCGTCCTGCGGCGTTGTTTTGCGGCTTCCCCGAAAAAAAGGAAAGCACACCACCGTTTGTCCCCATTGTAAGCATAAATTTCAGGTATTTATCTTTCGGGAATGATTGAACGCAAAAATCCACCCATCGAAAAATCGATGGGTGGATTTTTTGTAAGAACTAAACCGTTTTCAAA
Source organism: Clostridia bacterium (assembly GCA_024404235.1). GTDB lineage: Bacteria > Bacillota > Clostridia > Oscillospirales > Acutalibacteraceae > UBA737. Next base: position 209 of record JAKSQF010000004.1, read on the forward strand.
AACCGATCGACTGCACAGTTAAAGTCGTGTGGGCAATTTTTGGCGATAAAATAATTCAATATCCACTTTTTCCTCGCAAAATACTATGATATATGAAGAAAATCAGCGTTTTAATTTACGAATGCACAAAAACGCAAGATAAATCACCGTATTGACCACGACTACCGTAGCGCCGACCGGCATATCAAAGCCGAAGGAAAGCAGTAACCCCGTAACGAAAGCCACTGCCGACACCGCCGCCGTGCAAAGCACCGTGGTACTGTAACGCTTGCAAACACGCATGGCCGAAAGCGCCGGAAAGGTCATTACCGCAGAAATGAGCAGTGCGCCCATCAGCCGCATACCGACAACGACCGTGACCGCCGTTAAAATACTGATCAATGCATTATAAATCTTTACCCGCACACCGGTTGCCGCCGCAAATCGTTCATCGAACGAGCAGGCAAAAATCTTGTGGTAAAACAGCAGATAAGCCGCCAGCACCACGGCCGTAATGCCGACCGAAAGCCAAATATCGCTTTTGCTCATCGCCAAAATACTGCCGAACATATAGTTATTGATGTCGGTATTAAGACCGGTCGTGAGGCTTGCCACGATAATGCCGACCGCCAATGACGCCGAGGACACCATGGCGATGGCCGCATCTCCTTTGACGGCACCACGCTCACTGATGCCAAGCAGCAGAAAAGCCGCAACGATTACCACGGGAATGGCGATTTTAAGCGGTGCGATCCCCATTGCAAGACCGATGGCTGCCGCCCCGAATGCCACGTGGGAAAGACCGTCACCCAACATAGAAAAGCGCTTTAAGACCATATTGATGCCGAGCAGTGCCGCACAAACCGACACTAACACCCCGACGACCAACGCCCGCACCGAAAAGGAATAGGCAAAAATCTGTGCAAAAATACTCATTTTATGCCCTCCCCTACACGGCGGTAATACTCGGTCGTCGAATACTGCTCTGCTGAGCCGAAGAAGTAATCGTGATCGGCAACGTGCAGTACCTTGGTTGCCTGCGTTAGCGCCATATCTACGTCGTGCGAGATCATTAAAACGGTCATACCACTTTGGTGCAGTTTTTTGATCTGCGCATACATTTCGTGCGTTGCGGCGGTATCAAGACCGGTGACCGGCTCGTCCAACAAGAGGACTTTATCGGCCGCACAAAGCGCACGGCACAACAGCACCCGCTGTTGCTGACCGCCCGAAAGCTCGGCAAAAGAGCGTTTGGCAAGCGCCGTCAAATCAAGGATCTCCATATTCTTCTGCGCTTCCTTACGCTGAGCCGCAGAATAGAACAATCCCAAAATGCCCTTCCCCGCAAAGCCGGAAAGGACGACCTCCTGCACGCTGGCGGGAAAATCGCTTTTGATTTCGGTGCGTTGCGGCAACCAGCCGATGCTTTTGCGGGAAAATCCGTCGGTGACGATTTCCCCGTTATAGCGCACGTTCAAATCAAGAATACAGCGCATCAGCGTTGTTTTGCCCGAGCCGTTTTCACCGAGGATACAAAGATAATCGCCGTCCTCGACCGTAAAATTCAGATTTTGAAAGACCGTTCGTCCCTCGAAAGAAACCGAAAGATCCTTAACCGTGATCAGTTCCAAGCTGCCACCCCTTTTCCAATGCGTCGGCATTTGCGTTCATTAAATCGACGTAGGTCACCCCACGCTGAAATTCTTTAAGCGTTACGTTATGACCCGATTGCAGTTCAAACAAAGCAACGCCCGTTTCTTCCTGCAAAGCATTTGCGATGTTTTTACTGCTCATTTCGGTATAGAAAGCGCAGGTCAAATACCGCTTTTGTACCGTTTCACACAACCGTGTCATCGTTTTCAGGCTGATGTCGGTGCTGGTTGCGCACCCGCCGAAAGCCGCTTCGTAAGAAATGCCGAAATCATTTGTAAAGTATTTCAGCGGGAAGCGGTCGGCCACAAGCAAAAACGGTTGCTCCGACTGTTTCAGGATTTCAATAATACGATCCATCACCGATTTTATCTGCCCGTTATACGCTTCGGCGTTTTGGCGGTAGGTTTCGGCGTTTGCAGGGTCGATTTCCGACAGCCTTTCGGCAATGGCGCCGATCATCAACTGCGCATTGCAAAGTGACGTCCAGATATGCTCGTCGATTTCGTCCTCGCCGTCCTCGTTTAAGGTCGGCACGGTGTCAATCAGCTTCAGCAACGGCACACGGCTTTCGCTTAACAGTGCATCGACCCACGTATCCGATTCGCCGCCGATATACAAAAACAGGTCGGCATTTTGCACCGCCATCATATCCGACGGTGCCGGATCAAAGGCGTGTACCTCGGTGCCGGGGTCGACCAGCAGCGTCAGTTCAATATTTTCGCCGCCGACCGCCCGTGCAAAATCGTACAACGGGAAGATCGTGGCGACAACCTGCACCTTACCCGATTTTACGGGTTTTGCCGCACAGCCGCACAGCAAAAGCAGGCATAACAAAAGCGAAAATAAGCGTTTCATTTTACACGGCAATCCTTACAAAGACCGTACAAAACGGTTTTCAGCGGATCAACAGAAAAGCCGTGCTCCCCGTCGATATGCGCCGACAGTTCGCTCATATGGTCACATTCAATATGAATAAGCTTTCCGCAGGCGGTGCATTTCAGGTGGAAATGCTCCCGACAGTCGTGTCCGGCGTGGATATACTGATAGCACGCGCTTTCCCCCGAAGCGGCGGCATATTTGCGCACCTGCCCCTCTTCTACCAAGCGTTCCAAACAACGGTAGACCGTTGTTCTGCCGACGGCCTGCCCGCTTTTGGCAAGCAATTCGACGATTTCATCCGCCGTGACGTGGGCTTCGGTAGAACGAAGCACCGTTTCAACAGCGGCGCGTTGGCGGGTTTTATATCCTTCGGTCGAGCGCATATCACCACTCCTTAATTTGAAAATGGAATTCATTTTCAAATTATAACGGATTTTGCACGTTTTGTCAAGAAAAACCCCGCCTTCGAACGGTAAAAACGAATAATTCTGCCCCGTTTATTGCAAACATCCCTATTGACAGATCCCCCTTGGTGTGCTATACTGTATGAAACTGAATACCAAACCGTTGAGGCGGAAGTAACGGCAATGATGCCTTCACAGAGAACCCGTGTTGCTGAGAATCGGGCAAGAAACAAGTTGTCAAATGGACCGCTGAGGGCGCAGTCAAATGTGCATTGCACAAAGTACTCTGCGACGCTGAGGGCAGGCGTATAAATGCCGGGGATATATTGGTATCCTGCTAAAGTGCACGGATTTTCCGTGAATCAAGGTGGCACCGCGGATAAGTTTTTATTCGCCCTTGACAGATTGTATCATTCTGTCAAGGGCGTTTTTTTATAACCCCCTGCAGACGGTACACCCACGCAAACATCTTTATTTTGGAGGGTTTATCCATGAACATTTTGCCGACGCCGGACGACGCGAAAAAAATTGCCGCTTGCGGAAAATACAACGTACTGCCGGTAAGCTGTGAAATCTTATCCGACTTTACAACACCCATTGAGGCGATGCGCATCTTAAAAAACGTATCGACCCACTGCTATATGTTAGAATCGGCGCAGGCCAACGAAACCTGGGGACGTTATACCTTCTTAGGTTTTGACCCGAAGCTAGAAATCACCTGCCAGAACGGTGAAATGCAGATCGGCAATTTGAAGGTGCAGACCGAAAAGCCTTCCGATTATCTTCGTCAGATCCTTGCCGATTACAAAAGTCCCCGTTTTGACTATCTGCCCTCCTTTACAGGCGGTTTGGTCGGGTACTTTGCTTACGATTTCTTCGGCTACTGCGAGCCGACCGCCCGTTGCGACGTGGAGGACAGCGAAGCCTTTAAGGATATTGATTTGATGCTGTTTGACAAGGTCATTGCCTTTGACCATTTAAAGCAGAAGATCATTCTGATCGTCAATATGCCGCTCAGCGATGCCGAGGTCGGCTACAACAAGGCTGTGTTGGAGTTAAACCGATTGGCAGAGCTTTTGAAAAACGGCGAAAAGAAAAACGAGCCGGGCGGAAAACTGTTGGGAAAGGTTACCCCGCTGTTTGAAAAAGAACAGTTCTGCGATATGGTTGAAAAAGCAAAATACCATATCCGTGAGGGGGATATCTTCCAGATCGTGCTTTCCAACCGTTTAAGTGCCCCGTTTGAAGGTAGTCTTTTGAACACCTACCGAATGCTGCGCACCATCAACCCTTCCCCGTATATGTTCTATTTTTCCGGCACCGACGTTGAGGTGGCGGGTGCTTCGCCCGAAACCTTAGTAAAATTGGAAAACGGTGTGCTGCACACCTTCCCACTTGCCGGAACACGGCCGCGCGGCAAAACCGACGAGGAAGACAAATTATTGGAGGCCAATCTGCTGGCCGACGAAAAGGAACTTGCTGAACACAATATGCTGGTCGACCTCGGACGAAACGACCTTGGGAAAATCAGCAAATTCGGTACCGTGCAGGTAGAAAAACTGCACTCCATTGAACGGTTTTCCCACGTAATGCACATTGGCTCGACCGTGTGCGGCGAAATCCGTGACGACAAGGACGCTTTTGACGCCATTGAGTCCGTTTTGCCGGCGGGAACGCTTTCGGGTGCACCGAAAATTCGCGCCTGCCAGTTGATCGGCGAGCTTGAAAACAACAAGCGCGGTATCTACGGCGGCGCCATCGGTTACATTGACTTTACGGGCAATATGGATACCTGCATTGCCATTCGCATTGCCTACAAGAAAAACGGCAAGGTGTTTGTACGCAGCGGTGCCGGTATCGTGGCAGATTCGGTCCCCGAAAAAGAATTTGAAGAATGTCTGAACAAGGCAAAATCATCGCTTCGGGCACTGGAGCTTGCGCAGGAGGCAGATTTATGATACTACTGATCGACAACTACGACAGCTTTTCCTACAACCTTTACCAGCTTATCGGCGAAATTGATCCCGATATCAAGGCCATTCGCAACGACGAGATGACCGTTGAGCAGATCAAGGCCCTGCGGCCCGACCGGTCGGCCGGAGGATGCCGGTGTGATCATCGACGTGGCAAAATCCGTTGACGATATCCCCATCCTCGGCGTTTGCCTTGGTCATCAAGCCATCTGTGCCGCCTTTGGTGCGACGGTGACCTATGCCAAGGAATTGATGCACGGCAAGCAATCCACGGTGAAATTGGATGCCGAATGCCCGCTGTTTGCCGGTCTGCCCGAGGCAGTACCGGTCGCCCGTTATCACTCGTTGGCGGCCGATGCCGATACCATACCGGAATGCCTGAAAGTGACCGCCTTGACGACCGACGGCGAAATTATGGCCGTACAGCACAAGAGCAGAAAAATTTACGGCGTACAGTTCCATCCCGAGTCGATTATGACCCCCGACGGAAAACAAATGCTTAAAAACTTTATAAAGGAGATTTGACCCATGATCAAAGAAGCTATTGTAAAAATCGTTAATAAAGAAGACCTGACCTACGACGAGGCCTATACCGTCATGAACGAAATCATGAGCGGCGAAACCACCCCCACGCAGAACTCCGCCTTTTTGGCCGCACTTTCCGCCAAAAGCGCACGTGCCGAAACTACCGACGAAATTGCCGGCTGTGCCGCGGCAATGCGGTCGCACGCAACACAGGTAAAAACCGATATGGACGTGTTTGAAATCGTCGGTACCGGCGGTGACAACGCCAACAGCTTTAATATTTCCACCACCTCCGCATTAGTTGCCGCGGCGGGTGGAATGAAGGTTGCAAAGCACGGAAACCGTGCCGCCTCCTCCCAATGCGGAACGGCCGACTGTTTGGAAGCACTTGGAGTCAACATTCAGCAAAGCCCCGAAAGATGCGTAGAACTGCTGAACGAGGTCGGTATGTGCTTCTTCTTTGCACAAAAATACCACAGCTCGATGAAATACGTCGGTGCTATTCGTAAAGAATTAGGCTTCCGCACCGTGTTTAACATCCTCGGCCCGCTGACCAACCCGGGTTCTCCCTCGATGCAGTTGCTCGGTGTGTACGATGAATATTTGGTAGAACCGCTGGCGCAGGTGCTTGTAAACCTCGGCGTAAAGCGCGGTATGGTCGTTTACGGTCAGGATAAGCTGGATGAAATTTCCATGAGCGCACCGACCAAAATCTGCGAAATTCGGGACGGCTGGTTCAAATCTTCGGTGATCACCCCCGAGGATTTCGGCTTTGAGCGTTGCACCAAAGAGGATCTAAAGGGCGGCACTCCCGAAGAAAACGCCAAAATCACCCTTGCCATTTTGAACGGTGAAAAAGGCCACAAGCGGAACGCCGTGCTGATGAATGCCGGTGCGTCGCTTTACATCGGCGGAAAGGCCGAAAGCATGAAGGAAGGCATTGCGCTTGCCGCAGAAATCATTGATTCGGGCAAGGCACTTGAAACCTTAAACAAACTGATTGAAGTCAGCAACCGACCGGAGACAGCAGTATGACGATTTTAGACGAGCTGGCCGATTACGCACGCCTGCGTGTGGCCGAGGCCAAAAGGCAGGTACCGGCAGAGGAAGTAAAACGGCAGGCACTCGATTTGCCGAAAGGCGATTTTGCCTTTGAAAACGCCTTGAAAAAGCCGGATATTTCCTTCATTTGCGAATGCAAAAAGGCATCGCCCTCAAAGGGGTTGATCGCCCCCGATTTCCCCTATTTGCAGATTGCAAAGGAATACGAAGCGGCGGGTGCCGATTGCATTTCGATTTTGACCGAACCCAAATGGTTTTTGGGTAGTGACCAATTCCTTCGGGAAATTGCAAGCACCGTTTCCATTCCCTGCCTGCGCAAGGATTTTACGGTGGACGAATATATGATTTACGAGGCCAAAATTTTGGGTGCATCGGCGGTGTTGCTGATTTGCTCGATATTGGAGGAATCCGAAATTCGTGAATACATCGGTTTATGTGACACGCTTGGTCTTTCGGCCTTGGTGGAGGCACACAACGAAACCGAAATCGCCACAGCCCTGCGGGCGGGCGCACGGATCATCGGCGTAAACAACCGCAATTTAAAGGATTTTACCGTTGACACCGCCAACAGCCGTCGGCTTCGGGAAATGGTGCCGAGCGAGGTGCTGTTTGTATCGGAAAGCGGCGTAAAGAGTGCCGAAGATATTGCCTTGCTGCGACAAATCGGTGCAGATGCCGTGCTGATTGGTGAAACGCTGATGCGCGCGGATGATAAAAAAGCCACCCTGCAAGCATTGCGAGGTACGGTATGACGAAAATCAAGCTGTGCGGACTTACCCGCACCTGCGATATTGAAGCCGTAAATGAGCTGAAACCGGAATACATCGGCTTTGTATTCGTATCCGACAGACGGCGGTATATCCCGCCCGAAAAAGCGCTGATACTAAAGCGGCAGTTAGACCCGAATATCTCGGCAGTAGGCGTATTTATAGACGAAAAGGCCGAAACCGTTGCCGACCTTTTGAACCGTGACATTATAGACGTTGCCCAGCTTCACGGGGACGAGGACGAAGATTATATCGCCCGATTGCGCAGTCTGACCGACCGACCGATCATCAAGGCGTTTCAGATCAAATCCGAAAAAGAGCTTGCGCTTGCCGAACGGTGCAGTGCGGATTTTGTACTGCTGGATTCCGGCACAGGCACGGGAAAAGCCTTTGATTGGAAGCTGATCGGTAACTTAAAACGACCGTATTTTCTTGCCGGCGGGCTTGCCTGCGACAATGTGGAAGGTGCGATCCAAATACTCCACCCCTATGCGGTGGACGTCAGTTCGGGCGTGGAAACCGACGGACTGAAGGACAAAACAAAAATGGCGGCGTTTATTGCCGCTGTCAGAAAGGAAGACCGTATATGACAAATCCAAACGGACGCTTCGGCATTCACGGCGGGCAGTACATCCCCGAAACGCTGATGAATGCGGTTATTGAGCTGGAGGAAGCATATAACCACTATAAAAACGATCCCGAGTTTAATCGGGAGTTGACCGAGCTTTTCAACGAATACGCCGGTCGGCCGTCGCGGCTATATTTTGCCGAAAAGATGACCAACGACCTCGGCGGTGCGAAAATTTACCTCAAGCGCGAGGATTTGAACCACACCGGCGCGCATAAAATCAACAACGTACTCGGTCAGGCGTTACTGGCCAAAAAAATGGGTAAAACCCGACTGATTGCCGAAACGGGCGCCGGCCAGCACGGTGTTGCCACGGCGACCGCCGCCGCTTTGATGGGTATGGAATGTGTCGTCTTTATGGGCGAGGAGGATACCATCCGTCAAGCGCTGAACGTATACCGTATGCGCCTGCTGGGTGCAGAGGTCATTCCCGTAAAAACGGGCACGGCAACGCTTAAGGATGCCGTATCGGAAGCAATGCGTGAATGGACGTCCCGCATCAGCGACACCCACTATTGTTTGGGTTCGGTCATGGGACCGCACCCGTTCCCGACCATTGTTCGTGATTTTCAGGCGGTCATTTCCAAGGAATCGCGCGAGCAGATCCTTGAAAAAGAGGGTCGCCTGCCCGATGCCGTAATTGCCTGCGTGGGCGGCGGCTCGAACGCCATCGGCAGTTTCTATCACTACATCCCCGACGAGGGTGTTCGTCTGATCGGCTGTGAAGCGGCCGGCAGAGGGGTCGATACCTTTGAAACGGCGGCCACCATCGCCACCGGCAGTTTGGGTATTTTCCACGGAATGAAGTCCTACTTCTGTCAGGATAAGTACGGTCAGATCGCACCGGTTTATTCGATTTCCGCCGGTCTTGACTACCCCGGCGTCGGACCGGAGCACGCCTATCTGCACGACATCGGCAGAGCGGAATACGTGCCGATCACCGACGAAGAGGCGGTCAATGCGTTTGAATATCTTGCAAAAACCGAGGGTATTATCCCCGCAATCGAGTCGGCGCACGCCGTAGCGTATGCGATGAAGCTGGCCCCGACGATGAGCAAGGACAACATTATTGTAATCACCGTTTCCGGTAGAGGCGACAAGGACTGCGCCGCCATTGCCCGATACAGAGGGGAGGATCTCCATGAGTAACATTCATTCGGCCTTTGAAAACGGCAAGGCGTTCGTTGCGTTTATCACCTGCGGCGACCCCGATCTTGAAACAACTGCGGCAGCTGTGCGTGCCGCCGCGGAAAACGGTGCCGATTTAATTGAGCTTGGCATTCCGTTTTCCGACCCGACGGCGGAAGGTCCCGTTATTCAGGGAGCCAACCTGCGTGCGTTGAACGGCGGCATCACCACCGATAAAATCTTTGATTTTGTAGAGGAACTGCGCACCGACGTAAAAATTCCGATGGTGTTTATGACCTATGCCAACGTTGTATTTTCCTACGGTGCGGAAGAATTCATTTCTACCTGTCAGCGTGTCGGCATTGACGGCTTGATTTTGCCGGATCTGCCGTACGAAGAAAAGGATGAATTTCAGCCGTTGTGCAGTCGGTACGGCGTGGATCTGATCTCGCTGATCGCCCCTACCTCCGAAAATCGCATTGCCATGATCGCCAAGGAAGCCGAAGGCTTTATTTACGTAGTTTCCAGCCTTGGTGTTACCGGTACGAGAAGTGAAATCAAGACCGACCTTGCTTCCATTGTTAAGGTCATTCGGGAAAACACCTCGGTGCCGTGTGCCATCGGCTTCGGCATTTCCACCCCCGAGCAGGCCAAAAAAATGGCTGATATTTCCGACGGTGCCATCGTCGGCTCGGCGATTATCAAGCTGCTTGAAAAATACGGCAAGGATGCCCCCAAATACGTCGGCGAATACGTTAAATCCATGAAGGATGCCCTGCGATAAAATGAATCCATGCAAAAGAGCTGAGTTTACTCAGCTCTTTTTTTATGCCAAACGGCTTCATAATATGAACGTTTTGTGAAATATCTAATAATATTAGATATTTTTGTTGACAAGCCACCACTTATGGCATATACTATCCATTGCTAACGCTGTTAGAGATTTTTAAGGAGGAAAAAATGGACAGACTAAAGCTTGCCGAACACTATGCAGAACGTTTTTTTGCCATCAGCCGATGCCAGTCGAACAAAAAAATGAACGAGAACACAAAGGGCTGCGGCTTTTTGCTGATGTTTCTGCTGAAATCACCGCGGGAGCGCATTTTTGCCGGTGATATTGCGAAAGCTTCGGGCGTCAGCACCGCAAGAGTTGCGGCGGCACTCAACAAGCTTGAAGCCGCAGGACTTATTGTGCGGCGTGCGGCAGACGAAGACACCCGCAAAACGCAGGTGTGTCTTACCGAAGCCGGACGAAAAAAAGCCGGCGAAATCGAGCATTCGGTACTGTCGATGTTTGCAGATATCATCGAAGCGGTCGGTGAAGACGATATCGGCGAATTTCTGCGGATTTACGAAAAAATCAATGCAGCCGTAGAAAATGCACACCACAAAGGAGTAGACAATGTTTAAGCTTTATCGGAATTTTAAGCTGAAGGACTGGATCACGATCGCCGTGATCATTGCGATCACCTTCCTTCAGGTATGGTGTACGATGACCATCGTCGATTACATCAAGGATATTATCCAATCCATTATGTACGTAAACTATCATAATCATCCTGCACTAATGGGTGATATGGCGGCGCAAAGTGTAAAAGCGCTTGGTTGGGACGGTGCCGTTGAAGCCATGAAGGCTTCGGGTATGATCGGAGCAGAAGTTATTGCAACGATGCGGGACATCGCCAATGCGACCACCGGCGATATTTGGCGCTGTGCGGGGATGATGCTGGCGCTTGCGGGGTTGCTGGTGCTGGCGCAAGCGGTCGTTTCGGTACTTGCAAGCTATGTTTCGGCCGACCTTTCCACCAACATCAGAAGCAAGATTTACGGCAAGGTTGACGGCTTTTCGCTCGGTGAAATCAACCGTTTTCAAACTGCCAGCCTGATTACCAGAACCACCAACGATATCCAAAACGTGCAGATGACCAACGTTATGATGATGCGTATGATCTTTGCCGCACCGATCACGGCGGTTTGGGCCATTCTTAAAATCAAGGCATCCAGCACCGAACTGACGATTGCAACAGCCATTGCCATTGTTGTAATGCTGATTTTCATCACGGCGATGATCACCGTTGTAATGCCGCGCTTCCGCATTGTGCAGAAGTTGATTGATAAAGTAAACGGCGTAGCACGGGAAAACCTGACGGGCATTCGCATCATCCGTGCATTCAATGCCGAACAGTATCAGGAAGAAAAATTTGAAGCGGCCAACGATATTTTGACCAAGACCCACATTTTCACGGGACGAGTCATGTCGCTGATGAGCCCCGTTATGATGATCATTATGAACGGTATTACCTTAACGATATACTGGTTGGGTGCGCATTTGATCAATAAAGGATCGATCGACTACGCAACGGTCACCTCGTTTTCGACCCTTTCAAGCCAGATCATTATGGCATTTATGATGCTGATGATGATGTTTGTTATGTGGCCGAGAGCTTCGGTTTGCGCCAACCGTATCAATGAGGTTTTGGACACCGCTTCCGCCATCCGTGACCCCGAAAATCCGAAAAAGCCGACCGAAGCGGGCACGGTGGAATTCAAAAACGTTTCCTTCCGTTATCCCGACGGCGACGAATACGCCCTGCGTGATATTTCCTTCAAAGCAAACAAGGGCGAAACGGTCGCCTTTATCGGCGCCACCGGTTCGGGCAAAACTTCGGTCGTCAATCTTATTCCCCGTTTCTTTGATGCGACCGAGGGCGAAGTGCTGGTTGACGGCGTTAACGTAAAAGAACTGACGCAGGAAACCCTGCACGCAAAAATAGGCTACGTACCGCAAAAAGGATTTTTGTTCCGTGGAAGCGTTGCCGAAAACGTAGCGCTCGGCAACCCCGAAATGAGTAGGGAAAACATTGAAGACGCCTGCCGTATTGCAGAGGCGGACGACTTCATCCATGAGAATGAAGAAGGCTATGAATTCAACATTTCGCAGGGCGGCAAAAACGTTTCGGGCGGTCAGCGTCAGCGTCTGTGTATTGCCCGTGCAGTTGCCATTCACCCCGAAATCTATATCTTTGACGATTCCTTCTCGGCGCTGGACTATAAGACCGACAAAAAGGTGCGGGATAACCTTTCGGCAATGAACGACGGTGCGACCCGCCTAATCGTTGCACAGCGTATCGGAACGATTATGGATGCAGACCGCATTATCGTAATTGAAAACGGTAAAGTTGCCGGCAGCGGCACGCACAAGGAACTGCTTGAAAACTGCCCGGTTTACCTCGATATTGCACTTTCACAGCTTACAAAGGAGGAACTGGGATTATGCCGATGATGGGACACGGGGCCGGAAGAGGCCTGCCGACCGAAAAGGTCGATATGAAAAAGAATTTAACAAGACTGGCAAACTCGTTCCGTCCGTATTTTCTTGCAACGGCGGTATCGCTAGTCTGTATTGCGGTATCGGTCGTAATATCCATTATTGCGCCGCAATGGCTTTCCAAGCTTACCGACGAGGTGACCGGCGGTGCGGCGAAGATGTCGATCGATATGTCGAAGATTGCACACTTTGCAACCGTGCTGATCGTATTCTACGTAACGAATGCAATTATGCACTATATTTCGGGATTTATTATGAATACCGTAACACAGCGGTACTCCAAGGATCTGCGAAGCGAATTGGATCAAAAAATCAACCGGATGAAGTTGCTTTATTTCGATTCGCACCCCTTTGGTGACACGCTGTCGATCGTTACCAACGACGTAGATCAGATCGGTATGTCGATGCAGCAGTCGGTAACGATGCTGTTTCAGTCGGTAATGATGCTTGTCGGGGTGCTGATCGCCATGTTTATCAACAGCTGGCAGATGGCACTTGCCGTGCTTTCTTCCATTCCGCTTGCATTGATCGTTTTAGCCTTTGTGATGAAGATTGCAATGCCGCTTTTCAAACGCCGTCAAACCGAAATCGGCGAGGTCAACGGTATTATTGAAGAAAACTTTACGGGGCACCTTGTGATCCGTGCCTTTAATGCGGAAAAATCGAAAAGAGAAACCTTTGAGGAAGCCAACCACCGCCTTTACAAAACGATGTTTAAGGCGCAGACCGTCGGCGGAATTATGATGCCGCTGATGAGCTTCCTTTCCTACTTTGCCTATGCCGCGGTGTTGCTTGTAGGCGGACTTTTACTGGCAAACGGAACGGGCGGCACCACCTTTGGTACCATTACCGCCTTTATGGTATACGTTAACCTTTTCCAAACGCCTCTTTCGCAGATTGCACAGTCGATGAACGCCCTGCAAATGGCGGCGGCAAGCGCTTCCCGTGTGTTCGACTTTATTGAAACCGAGGAGCAGGAGGACGAATCCGACAAGCCGAGCCTTTTGAAAACCGAGGACGTTTGCGGTGAGGTTGAATTCCGTAACGTGCGCTTCGGCTACCGCGAAGGCAGAATCATCATCCCCGATTTTTCTGCCAAGATCAAACCCGGTATGAAGGTTGCGATCGTCGGCCCGACGGGTGCGGGTAAAACGACCATAGTCAACTTGCTGATGCGTTTTTACGAAACCCTTGACGGTGATATTTTGATCGACGGCAAGTCCATTCGGGAAATGCCGAGAACCGAACTGCGTAATATTTTCGGCATGGTGCTTCAAGACACCTGGATGTTTGAGGGAACGCTTCGGGAAAACATCGTTTTCAACAAGACCGACGTTTCCGACGAGCGTCTGCGCGAAATTATAAAAGAAACCAACCTTGAATATTATGTTTCCACCCTTGCCCACGGGGTCGATACCATGCTTGACGGCGAGGGCGCTATGTCTGCCGGACAGAAACAGCTTGTAACGATTGCCCGTGCAATGGCGGAAAATGCGCCGCTTTTGATTCTTGACGAGGCCACCTCCAACGTGGATACCCGAACGGAAATCGAAATTCAGGAGGCCATGGACCGCCTGACCCACGGACGCACGAGCTTTGTTATTGCGCACCGCTTGTCAACGATCAAGAATGCCGATATGATTCTTGTCATGCGGGACGGTAATATCGTGGAGCAGGGTTGCCACGACGAATTGATTTCGCTTGACGGCTTCTACGCTTCGCTTTACAATTCACAGTTTGCGCTGAACGGCTAAACTCTTTGTAATAAACAGACGACCTTGATTTTGTCAAGGTCGTCTGTTTGCGTTTATACGGTGCGCTACCCGATTTATTTTTTACCTTTCAAATGCACCAAATGTGTTACACCGGGGATGCTTTCGCCCTGCATGACCGAGGTCGGTGACAGCAACGCACCGGTCGAGCAAAACAGCACGTCGTGGAAGGTGCCGTCCTCGAAACGGTGCATCACGTAGGAGGCCAGCACCGCCGCCGAACATCCGCACCCCGAGCCGCCGGCGTGAACGTCTTGTTTTTCACGGTCAAACATCAAAAGACCGCAATCGGAATGGCGACAGCGCAACGCATAGCCCTGCTCGGCGACAAGATCATATAAAAGATCGGTTCCAACCTGCCCGAGATCACCCGTAAAGACCAAATCAAAATCTTCGGGCGTGGTGCCGGTATCTTCGAAATAGTGGCATAAGGTATCTGCCGCAGACGGTGCCATAGCGGCACCCATATTATTTTGATCGGTCACGCCGAGATCGACGATTTGCCCGATGCAGTACTCGTCGATATACACGCTGCCTACCCCTTGGGTCAGCACCAATGCGCCCGATGCCGTGGTCGTCCACTGAGCGGTGGGCGTACGCTGATTGCCGTATTCCAACGGAAATCGGTACTGCCGTTCGGCCGAGCAGAAATGGGATGACGTAACCGCCACTGCCGTTTTTGCGGCACCGCTTTCAAGCATGGTTGCCGCCATACAGAGCGAGAGCGTCATGGTAGAGCAGGCACCGTACAACCCCACCACGGGGCGTTCGGTCGAGCGAAGTCCAAAGGTACTGCCGATGCACTGATTCAAAAGATCTCCTGCAAAAATGCAGTCGATATCACCGATTTCAAGACCTGCTTTGCTGACGGCGGTATCGACCGACAGCGTTTGCAGGCGGCTTTCGGCCTTTTCGTAACTCACTTCACCAAAGCGGTTATCGTCCGAAAAAGCGTCAAACTCCTGCCCCAAGGGGCCTTCGTGTTCCTTTTTGCCGACCACCGCACCGTAGCCGATCACACCGATTTTTTGTTCCAACCGAACGGTTCTTTTTCCGATTCTTTTTGCCATACTTTCACCTGCTATACATATTCTATCAACCAATAAATTACGCCGTAAATGACGCTTGCCACCGTGCCGTACAGAATAACCGGTCCGGCAATGGCAAACATTTTTGTGCCGATGCCCGGAACGTACCCCTCGCTTTTATATTCGATCGCCGGCGAAACGACCGCATTGGCAAAGCCGGTGATCGGCACAAGTGTACCCGCGCCGGCGTGTTTGGCCAGCCGTTCAAACAAGCGAAGTCCCGTTAAAAGCGCCGCCGCAAATATCAGCGTGCAGGGAACGGCCATTTTTACGGTGTCCGCAGAAAGGCCCAACGCCGTGTACCCCACTTTCAGAAGTTGACCGACGGCACAGATCCCGCCACCGACCGCATACGCCCAAATCAGATTTTTAAGCTTTGGCGACGGTGGGGAGGCTCGCTTGACCCTTTGCCGGAATTCTTTTTCTGTCATTTTCATAAAAATATACCCTTTCGTTTGCCATTTGCACGCTTCTTTTATAAATTTAGGTTGCGCACAAATCTTTTTCTTATTCTTTTAAGCCTGATTTTCCCCTTAAAATAGGAGGGTTTGGTTGAAAAGGTTAAAAAATTTTAACTTTTTCGCAGAAAAAGGTTGCAATTTTGTAACCTTTTGGTATAATAGTAGTATCGGTTACAAAGTTGTAACATTTCAAAAAGAGATTGGATTTGTAAATTTTATGTTTTCAGATAAGTTATTTTCACGCAAGGTTTTGTCGGTCGTTCTGTGTTTGGCCACGGTGTTTGTTACCGGCTTCTGCTCTTACAAGATCGACAGCCGCCTGACCGCTTTACGGGTCAAGTATTCGGGCAAAGTGATTGCCACCATTAAAGAAAAGGCGGAGTTTGACGACGCTGTTGAAATTGTTTCCCGCACGGTTTGCGGCAGTAACGTTTCCGATGCTTTGGAAGAACCCACCTACACCGAAGTGCTTGTGACGGAGGATCAGTTAAACAACACCGCCGACGTGGCACAGGCCATTATTGAAAATACGGACGAAATTGCGCAGGCCTATGCCGTTACCGTAAACGGTGAAGTTTTTGCCTGCATGACCGAGCCGGAAATTTATAATCTGCTGGACGAAGCCCGCTGCCGTTTTGAGCAGGGTGAAAATTGCGTTTCGTCCTTTACCGATACCGTTGAGGTTTCCTGCGGGTACTATCTTGCCGACCAGATCCTTTCTGCGGAAGATACCCGTGCGGCACTTGAAACACTTTCGGTTGAAACCAGCTTTACCGCTGTCAGCGAGCAGGATATCCCCTTTAACACCGTAAAAGAAAAATCTGACGAATTACTTATGGGCAAGACCCAAACCAAGGTTGCCGGTAAGAAGGGCAAAAAGACCGTCAGCGAGCAGGTCGTTTTACAGAACGGCAAAGAAATTTCCCGCGAGCAGATCGCCGCTTCCGTTACCGAAGAGGCTACCGATGCCGTTGTTTTAGTCGGCACAAAACGTCCGACCGGAACGGTCAGGGTCAATACTGGCTTTGTGTTCCCCCTGCCGAAGGGCGTTTGGACCGTCAGCGCTTACTACGGTGACGGCAGAGGTCACCGCGCGGTGGATTTGGCCTGCCACGCAGGCACCCCGATTTTCAGTGCGGCTTCCGGCACGGTAGAATGGGCCGGATGGGAGCAGGGCGGTTACGGCTATTCCGTTGTGATCAATCACGGAAACGGCCTGAAAACCCGTTATGCACACGCTTCGGCGCTGTACGTTTCAAAGGGTCAGCAGGTTTCTGCCGGACAGAATATTGCCGCCGTCGGCAAAACCGGATACGCTACCGGTAATCACCTGCATTTTGAGGTACTGATCAACGGCAACCGTGTAAATCCCGCACCCTACATCGGATTATAAAAAGAGCACAAATCCTCCTTGGGCAGTTGCCCAAGGAGGATTTTTTTATGCCTGCAACCGTATTTCAACGAAAGATGGTCTGCACGCCGTCAACAAATTCACCAACAGCCTTTACAAGCTTTGTAGAACCCTTCGTAACGTTCTTATGATCCTGCAGCACCACCTTGCCGACCATAACTGCCGCCGCACCGGCGACCATACCGGCACCAAGGCCCTTCACAAAAGACATTCCGTTTTGCATTGTTTTTCAACCCTCCCTTTCAAGGGTATTATTGCCCGATTTTCAAAATATAACCGACAAAATAAAAATGACGGCAAGGGAATAAATCCCCTGTCGTCAAAAAAGAAGAACCGTATGAAATGAAATTACCGATCACGCAACGGACGGACACTGTACTGACTGCCGCCCTTGACCACCTTGAATTTACGGCGGCGCAAACGGGCAAAAAAGCGTGCTTCTGCAGCGGCAAATTTATCCTCGTGCAGAACGGCCCACAAGGTGCCCACGATGAGTGCAAATTCAAATAAAGTTTTCAAAATCATACCGAGTGTCATTTTCATTTCCTCCGCCGAACATTTGTTCGTTTCTGTTCTTATTATAGTCTGCAAAGGTAGATTTGTCAACCCCTTTTTGCAAATTTATTATATTTTTTTCGGTGTCCGAAAATACGGACTTGACAAATACCGACGGATTTTTTTCTGTTTTCCCCTATGCACCTTTTTACTGCGTGGCATAAAAAATCCTCCTATAGTAGTTTCTGAAAATTCTACCATAGGAGGAGTGTTCTATTATTCGGCTATTTATTATTCAAATAATTCAAACTGATAGCAAATCGTATCGGCGCTGTGGCTGTCGCTGGACAGCACCAAAGTGGCACCGTGTTCGGTCAGGTATCGGCGAATTTCCGGCGACGGATAAGGCGTCGTGCGGTACCCCCGCGGAATAGCACCGAAATTGATTTCAAACGGCACCCCCGTTACAAGCAACCGATCGGCCGCATGCTGAAACGCTTTGATATAGCGGGGATGCGCCTCATCAAAAAGCGGCGTTTTTTCCTGAAATTTCGTGATGAGGTCAAAATGCCCGATCAAATCGGCACCCGTTTTTTCGACCACGTCGCCGACTAAATCGTAATAGGCTTCGACCAGCGCATAAATATCTCCGCCGAAATGCCGGTCGGCCGCAGAAGCCAACGTTTCGGCGTCTTCGTCGACCGGAATATACTCGTCACCCGCCTTGATATAATGCACCGAACCGACGACAAAATCATACGGCCAGTCCATCGGATCACCGAAATAGTCCTGCTCGATACCGAGCAGGATTTCTATTTTCCCCTTGTATTTTTCCTGCAAACGGAGAATTTCCGTGCGGTAAGGGGCAACGTTTTCCTTCAGCATACAGTAGCTTTCGTCAAACGGGGTGTGGGAATGATCGGTAAAAGCAATGGTTTCAAGACCCAAACGAATGGCCGAAAGCACCATCTCCTCCGGCGTACTTAAACCGTCGCTGAAGGTGGTATGCAGGTGGCAGTCTTTTCGTGCCATCAGGTCATCTTCTCCTGCTTGACCTTTTTGTCGATGACGTGGCGGGAGGCCAGTTCCTTATGGATATCGTCAAGCGAAATGCCGGCTTCGATCATCAGTACCATAACGTGATAGGCAAGGTCGGCGATTTCGTAAATGGTTTCTTTCTTATCTTCGGCCTTGGCGGCGATGATGACCTCGGTGCTTTCTTCCCCGACCTTTTTAAGAATTTTATCCAAGCCCTTATTGAAAAGGTAGGTCGTGTAAGAGCCTTCCTTCTGTTCGATTTTACGGCCGCGGATCAATTCAAACAGACCCCCGTAAGAGAATTCCTGACGCTCTTCACTTTGGAAAACCTCGTTTGTGAAGCAGGAGGTCGTACCCGTGTGGCAGGCAGGGCCGTCCGGCTCGACCATTACGACCAAAGCGTCTTTGTCGCAATCGGCGGTAATGGAAACAATGTGCTGATAGTTGCCGCTGGTTTCCCCTTTCAGCCACAGTTCATTGCGGGAACGGCTCCAGAAGCAGGTCAGTTCCTTTTCCATGGAAATTTTAAGGCTTTCGCGGTTCATGTAAGCGAGCGTCAGCACTTTTTTCGAGACCGCATCCACGACAACTGCGGGAATGAGGCCGTTTGCATCAAATTTCAGTTCATCTACGTTGATCATTTTCAAATACTCCTTAAATACGGGCAGGAATGCCGCTTTTTTGCATTTCGTTTTTCAGGTCGGATATTGCCACTTCGCCAAAGTGGAAAATGGAGGCCGCAAGACCCGCATCGACCTTCGGCAGGGTTTTGAACAGGGTGATAAAATCCTCGATTTTACCGGCACCGCCCGAAGCGATGACCGGCACGTTGACGGCGTTGCAGACGGCTTCTAACATTTCAAGGTCGAAGCCCTGCTTCACCCCGTCGGTATCAATCGAATTCAGCACGATTTCACCCGCACCGTTGGCAACACCGCGTTTGATCCATTCAATAGCTTCAAGCCCCGTGTTTTCACGTCCGCCTTTGGCGAACACACGGAACACGCCGTCGACCCGCTTAACGTCGACCGAAAGCACCACGCATTGGTCGCCGTACAGCTTGGCGGCTTCACCAATCAGGTCGGGGTTGCGGATCGCCCCCGAATTGACGCTGACCTTATCGGCACCGCATTTCAGCACACGGTCAAAATCGGCAACGGTGTTGATACCGCCGCCGACCGTCAGCGGAATAAAAACGTTCTTTGCCGTTTCGCAAAGAATATCGGTAAACAGCTTGCGCCCGTCGCTGGAAGCGGTGATGTCGTAAAACACCAATTCGTCCGCACCGCAGCGGCTGTAAAACTTGGCCAGCTCTACCGGCGAAGAAATATTGCGTAAACCTTCAAAATTAACGCCCTTTACGACCTGACCATCACGCACGTCAAGGCAGGGAATGATTCTTTTGGTGATCATTTTGCCACCTCCACGGCTTCTGCCAAAGAAATGGCACCGGTATAATAGGCTTTGCCGATGATTGCCCCGTAAAGGTCCATTTTGCGAAGCGCCGTTACGTCGTCGATGGACGAAACACCGCCCGAAGCCACGATTTGAATGGCAAAGCGTTCCGACAACTCACGGTACAGCTCCCGATTGGTGCCGACCATGGCGCCGTCCTTGGAAATATCGGTACAGATGATGGTCTGCACGCCGATTTTCTGCATTTTTTCGCAGAAATCAAAGGCATTGGCATCGGAATTTTGCGTCCAGCCCTTAATGGCAACAAAGCCGTCTTTAATATCGACACCGACGGCGATTTTTTCGCCGTATTTTTGCACCGCTTCTGCCACAAAACCGGGGTTTGTGACCGCCGCCGTGCCTAAAATCACCCGATCGAGGCCGGCCGAAATATAACGGTCGATAACCGCCATATCCCGAATGCCGCCGCCGATTTCACAAAACAGACCCGTTTCCGCTTTGATGCGGCAGACCGTTTCGAAATTCGGGGTTTCGCCCGTTTTGGCGCCCTCTAAATCGACAAGGTGGATATGTGTAGCCCCCTGTTTTTTGAAGTCCTCGGCTACGCTGACCGGATCGGTGCTGTATACCGTTTTTTGATTATAATCGCCCTTATACAAACGGACGGCCTCGCCCTCGTACAGGTCAATGGCAGGAAAAATCAGCATAGCGCACCTTCTTTCATTCTGCAAAACGCTTTCAAAATGGTAAGCCCCACTTCGCCGCTTTTTTCGGGGTGGAACTGACAACCCATTACGTTATCTTTGGCGACTGCCGCCGTGATATCAATGCCGTATTCCGACGTGGCAATAACTGCGCTATCGCAATCGGCAGCATAGTAGGAATGGACGAAATAGACGTAATCGCCCTCGTTTATATCGGCAAACAAGGGGTGTTTTCCGTTTTGGAAGGTAAGCGCATTCCAACCCATGTGCGGAATTTTTAAGTTTTCGCTTGGGATCGGACGAATTTCGCCCGAAATAAGGCCTAAACCCTTGTGCTCGCCGTATTCAAAGCTTTTATCGAACAGTAGTTGCATCCCGAGGCAGATGCCCATCACGGGCTTGCCGGCGGCAATTTGTTCCCTTAAAACCGGCACAAGACCCGAAGCGTTCAGCTTTTCCATTGCATCGTGAAAAGCACCTACGCCGGGCAGAATGATGCGGTCGGCTTTTTGCAAAAGTGCGGGATCAGCCGTGATGACGGCCTCTTCCCCGATTTTACGGAAAGAAGAAACCAACGAAAACAGGTTACCGACCCCGTAATCAATGATAGCGGTCATTTATAAAACTCCTTTGGTAGACGGAATTTCGTCCTTAAATTCCGTATCAATGCGAACGGCCTGCCGCAAACTGCGGGCGACCGATTTGAAAGTCCCCTCGATAATATGGTGCGAATTTTTACCGGCTAACTGACGGATATGCAACGCACATTCCGCCTTGCGGATAAAGCCGAGCCAGAATTCTTCGACCAGCTCGGTATCGAACGTGCCGACCTTTTGCGTCGGAATTTCAAGACCGAAGCCGAGATAGGCACGACCTGAAAAATCGACCGCCGACAGAATCAGCGTTTCATCCATCGGCAGAACGGTATCACCGTAACGGTGAATGCCGCGCTTATCACCCAAGGCTTCAAAAAAAGCCTGACCCAACGCAATGCCGATATCCTCGACCGTGTGGTGGTCGTCTACGTAGGTATCGCCCTTGCAGGTAACGGACAGATCAAACCGCCCGTGTGAAGCAAACAGCGTCAGCATGTGATCCAAAAAGCCGCAGCCGGTATCCAGCGTTGATTTACCGCTGCCGTCGAGGTTTAATTTCAAATCAATATCGGTTTCGGCGGTTTTTCTTTGAATAGCGACAGTTCTCATACGTTTTCCTCCAACACAGTCTTGATCGTGGCGATCAGTTCGGCCATCTGCTCGGCACTGCCAACCGTGATGCGGTTATAATCCCGCAAACGATCGGTTTCAAAGTGGCGGATCAGCACGCCTTTTTCCTTTAGCTGTTCATACAGCGCCTTGCCGCCGATTTTTTCGTGCTTGGCAAACAGGAAATTGGCGGACGAGTCGGTCATGGTAAAACCGATTTTTTTAAGTTCCTCCGCCGATTTTTCACGCACGTCGGCAATTGTTTTGCAGTTTTCGGCAAAATAGTCGACATCGGCAAAAGCACCGATACCTGCCGCCGCCGTCATACGGTTGACGTTATAGGGATTGGTGGAATATTTTACGGTGTTCAAATCGGCGATCAGTTCTTTGCAGGCAATACCGAAGCCGAGGCGCGCGCCCGCCAGCGAACGGGATTTCGAGCAGGTTTGCGTCACCAAAAGGTTATTATATTTATGAATCAGCGAAACGGCACTTTCCGCCCCGAAATCGACGTAGGCTTCGTCAATGACGACCACGTTTTCAGGATTGGATGCCACGATTTTTTCAACCTCGGCAAGCGTAAGAGCGATGCCGGTCGGCGCATTGGGGTTGGCGATAAAGACCGTTTTGTTCACACCGCAATAGTCCGCCACGTTGATGCTGAAATCATCCTGCAGCGAAATTTCGGTATACGGCACGCCGTTCAGTTCGGCAAAAACCTTGTAAAATCCGTAGGTGATATCGGGGAAAACGGCGGGATGATCCTTATCACAAAAGGCCATAAAGGCGAAATTGAGAATTTCATCCGAGCCGTTGGTGAACAAAATTTCATCCTGCCCGACGCCGAAAACCTCGGTCGCGGTTTTTACCAATGCCCGACACTCCGGATCGGAGTAGAGCTGTAAATCCCCTGCCGCCTGCCGTGCAAAGCGTTGTGCCAAGGGCGACGGCGGAAAGGGCGATTCGTTGGTATTCAGTTTCAGATATTTTCGTTCCTGCGGCTGTTCCCCCGGTGTGTAGGGGGTTAGCGACGCATATTTTTGGCTGAAAAAAGAACTCATTATTCTTCCTCGGTTCTGACGACGGCGCTTTTGGCGTGGGCGGTCAGTCCTTCTTTGCGGGCAAAGTAGGCAACGTCCTTTGCAACACGGGCAAGCGCATCGTTCGTATAATAAGTGTACTGCGTTTTCTTTACAAAATCATCGACCGAAAGCGGGCTGGAGAATTTCGCCGTACCGCTGGTCGGCAAGGTGTGGTTGGGGCCGGCAAAATAGTCGCCCAACGCTTCGGGGCAGTTGCGACCCATAAAGATGGATCCGGCGTGACGGATAGCGTCAAGATAATCGAACGGATTATCGACGCACAGTTCCAAATGCTCGGGTGCGATCTCGTTGGCGATTTCAATAGCCTGACGCAGATCCTCCGCCACGATGATTTTGCCGTTATCGTCGATAGATGCACGTGCGATTTCAGCACGCTCTAACTGCGGAATTTGTACCTCAAGCTCGGCCTGAACGGCAACGGCCAGCTCGGCGCTGTCGGTAACAAGCACCGCAGAAGCCATTTTATCGTGCTCGGCCTGAGAAAGCAAATCAGCCGCGGCGTGCTTCGGATTGGTTTTACCGTCGGCAACAATCAAAATTTCACTGGGGCCTGCGATCATATCAATGGAAACACGGCCGAACACCTGCTTTTTGGCTTCGGCCACGAAGGCGTTACCCGGGCCGACGATTTTATCGACCTTCGGCACACTTTCGGTACCGTAGGCCAAGGCGGCGACAGCCTGCGCACCGCCGACCTTGAAGATTTTATCGACCCCTGCGACCGAGGCGGCCGCCAAAATAACGGGGTTGACCTTGCCCTGCGCATTGGGGGGCGTGACCATAACGACCTGCTTAACACCGGCGATTTTGGCCGGAATGGAATCCATTAAAACGGTGGACGGATAGGCCGCCGTGCCGCCCGGCACGTAAAGCCCCGCACGGTCGACGGGAATAACCTTTTGACCGATGACGATACCGTCCTCGTCGTTGATGATAAAGCTGTTACGCTTCTGTTTTTCGTGGAATTTCGTAATATTTGCGGCGGCTTTTTTGAGAATTTCCAAAAACTCCGGCTCGACCGAGGCGACCGCTTCTTCAATTTCCTCTGTGCTGACCTGCAAAGCGGTCAGGTCGGCATGATCGAACTTGCGGCTGTATTCAAACAGCGCCGCATCGCCCTTTGTTTTGACCGTTTCAATAATATCGGTCACGATTTCTTCAACGTTTACGGTCGGCACGCTGCGTGCGAAGATCTCTTCGGTTGTAACCTCGCCGTATTTTAAAATTTTGATCATACCGATTCCTCCGATACCTTGGCAAGACCTGCGGCGATTTTTTCGATCGCGCCGTCTTTGAATTTATAGGAAGCCTTATTGGCAATGAGCCGTGCGCTGATGGGAACGATGGTTTCCACCACTTCCAAGTCGTTTTCTTTCAGCGTTGTGCCCGTTTCGACGATATCCACAATAACGTCCGAAAGGCCCAAAATCGGGGCAATTTCGATTGATCCGTTCAGGTGGATGATATCAATATCACGTCCGCGTGTACGGTAGAACGTTTTTGCGATATTGGCAAATTTCGTCGCAACACGCAACGTGCGGGAAGCGTCGTCGGTGTAACCCTTGGGCGCGGCGACCGCCATACGGCATTTGCCCTTATGCAGATCCAAAAGCTCGTAAACGTCGGGCTCGTATTCCAGCAAAATATCCTTACCGGCAACCCCGATATCGGCCGCACCGCGCTCGACGTAAATCGCCACGTCGGAGGGTTTTACCCAGAAATAACGCACACCCTTTTCGGCGTTTTCAAAAATCAGCTTGCGGTTCGGTTCCAAAATCGAAGGGCACTCAAAACCGGCGCGAGCAAACAAATCGTAAATCTTTTCACCCAAGCGTCCTTTCGGCAATGCAATATTGACAAAGCCGTCATCGACCGTTTCGGTCGGGGTGGATAAATCCATGCGCTCCAATGCGTCGGTATAGACCGCAAAGCCGATGGCGCGGGATTTACGGTGAAGCTTTTTCATCAGTCGGTCGTACTGACCGCCCGAAAGCACGGCATCGGGAATATTCTGCACGAAGCCCTTGAAAACAATGCCGTTATAGTAATTGACGTCGCCGACGACCGAGAAATCCAACTGAATTTGATCGGCGGCGGGAATTTCGCTGACACGCTGTAAAATTTCAAACAGATTGCCGGTATCTGCCTTCTGCAACAGTTTTTTCAGTTCAGGCAAGACCTGTTTGATCGGGCCGTGCAATGCTACCAAGCTTTTCAGCAGTTCGACCGATGCGCGGTCTTCGCATTCTGCACAGATTTTTTCAATTTGCGGCAGGTTCTTTTCCCCGATGGCCGTATAAAGCGCATTTACTGCTTCGCCCGAAAGCGACAGACGGCCGACGATTTGCGAAAGAACGTCCAAATCGGATACCGAAAGCACCGACTGTGCCGACAGCATTTCAAGTCCCGCAGAGGCCATTGCCAGCACCTCGACGATTTCATCCGCGCCGATGGCACCGA
>JAKSQF010000040.1 GCA_024404235.1 Clostridia bacterium
GAACATTGCCAACATGCCGGACTCGTCCATGGCGGCATGCTTAGTATTTATTCTGCCAATGCTGATCATGTACCTGTTCCTGCAACGTCGGTTTATTGCCAGTATCGCTTCTACGGGTATTGTCGGATAATGAAAGGGTGAAAGATATGATTTACTTTGATAACGAGCATCAGTATTTCTATCTTTGTACCGAAAACACGTCTTATATTATGCAAGCTATGCCGGAGGGTATCCTTCGGCATACTTACTATGGCGCTAAAATTCCGGTACAGAATATGGAATACTTTAAACTGGATCACGGCCGTTCTTATACGCCGCAGTTGTTTTTGAAAAACGGCGGCGAAATTTCGATCAATATGTTGCCGCAGGAATGTCCGACGATGGGACGAGGTGATTTCCGCCGCCCCGCTATTACCGTCTTGGGTGACGATGGGCGGACAGTCAACGAGCTCCACTATGCTTCTTACGAGATTTTAGAGGATAAGCCGCTTGCAGAAGGGCTGCCGCAGTTTGACCGTAATGTTAAAGACGTGCAGACCTTGAAAATCACTTTAGCAGACAGCCACGATCATTTTGAGGTGGATCTGCTTTATTCCGTCTTTGAAAAAGAGGATGTGATCACCCGTCGCACAGTGGTGCGAAACGTTGGGAAAAGCGCAGTAAAGATCATTGATTTAATGGCTGCGACGATCGATTTGGAAACCGCTGATTTTGATGTGATCACGTTAGAGGGTGATTGGGCAAGAGAACGCTCGGTCGAACGGCATCCGCTGTTCCACGGAACGACCTCTATTGAAAGCCGCCGCTCTGCCAGTGGGCATCAGCTGAATCCTTTTATGGCATTAGTCGGTAAAAATACCAATGAAACTATGGGTGAAGTCTACGCAATGACCTGGGTTTACAGTGGTGATTTCAAGGCTTCGGCTGAAGTCGATCCATTTGGAAACACCCGTTTCCAAATGGGCTTCAATCCCGAAACCTTTGAGTGGACGCTGGGTGCAAATGAAAGCTTCACAACCCCCGAAACGGTTATGACCTATTCGGCAACCGGCTTGAACGCAATGTCGCAGAACTTCCATCAGATGTGCCGTAAGCATCTCGGTGCCTGTGCAGATGAATTTAAGCGACCGATCGTGATCAACAGCTGGGAAGCAATGTATATGTACGTTTCTGAAGAACGCATCCGCCAGTTTGCCGAACAGTGTAAAGGCCTTGGCATTGATACCTTTGTACTGGACGACGGTTGGTTTGCCGATCGCAACAGCGAAGTCGGTTCGATGGGCGATTGGACGGTCAATCCGACGAAATTCCCCAACGGTTTGGATCGTGCTATTGAAATTTGCCGTGAAAACGGTATGCGCTTCGGTATTTGGTTTGAACCTGAAATGATTTCCGAAGACAGCGAAACCTACCGCAAGCACCCCGATTGGTGCATCCACGTAGACGGCAGAACGCCGGTGCTCAGCCGAAGCGAAATGATTTTGGATTTGAGCAGGCAGGAAGTTGTCGACGGCATTTATGAGCAAATGGCGGCAATTCTCGACAACTATGATATTTCCTATGTAAAATGGGATATGAACCGAAATATGTCGGATTACGGCACTGCCAGTCTGCCCGCGGATCGTCAGCGTGAACACAGCCACCGCTATATGCTGGGACTTTACTCGCTGATACAGCGCTTGAAGGATGCTTTTCCGCACGTCTTTTTCGAGGGCTGTGCCGGTGGCGGCGGTCGCTTTGATTTCGGCATTCTGTACTATATGCCGCAGATTTGGACCAGCGATAATACCGACCCTGCCGAAAGACTGCGCGTTCAGTACGGTACAAGTCTTGTCTATCCGCCCTGTACGATGTCGGCCCACGTTTCGGATAGTCCGTGTCAGCAAACGGGGAGAGTGACCTCCTTTGAAACCCGCGGCAACGTTGCACAAATGTGTAATTTTGGTTATGAATTGGATGCAACGCATCTGTCGGATGATGATAAAGAAATGATCAAGGAACAGGTTCAGCAACATAAACGATTAGAACCGATGATTGCCGACGGTAAGTTTTATCGTTTGATCAGTCCTTTCGAGGGAAGACACTGCGCTTGGCAGCTTGTTTCTGAGGATAAAACGTGTGCTTATGCGCTTTTCAGTGTTCGTGAAACAATTGCCAACCCGCATGATTTTTATTTGAAATTACAAGGATTGGATCCGAACGCCGATTACCGCGTCAGTGGATTTGAAGTGCCCATTAACGGTGCTGTTTTGATGAATGCCGGCCTGCCGATTATTCTGCCGGTTGCCGATTATGCAACGGTTACCTTTAACATTGAAAAATGCTGATTAAAACTTAAAAAAATCCCTGCTGTCGGCTATTTGGCGGACAGCAGGGATTTTTAGCTTGATAAAACAGAATTAGAAATCAAAGGCGTTAATACCGAGGATTTCGTTTTTACCTTGAACACCGGCGTATACGTAAACGACGGCAAGTGCGGTTGCGGGCTCTGCGGTAACAGTCGTAGCAGTACAAAGAACGGCATAATTTGTTCCGGCAACGACCTGTGTACCAAGCAGGGCAATCGGCTTATAGGCAACGCCGGTCATGCCGTCGATGGCGGCATTGAAGGCTTTGTTTGCCTCATCGCCAAGATCGGTTCCGACAGCATTGGTCACGTTCCAACCGCCCTCGGTGGGCTCGTAATCAATTTCTGCATCTTCCTTGATAGCAATGTCAATATCTTTAATGTCTTTAACTTCTGCGTTGTTTTCAAGGTCACGGTAGATTGTAACGACCTTTAATTGCGTTTCGGGTGTAGCGGTCATCGTTGTTCCGGTACAAAGAAACGCAAAATTCGTACCGGCAACGACCTGCGAGCCGAGATAGGCAACAGGGGTGTATGCAACGCCGGTAAAGTCGGTCATTGCTTTGTCAAAGGCTTCTTTTGCTTCGACAGGAATTTGAGCCTCGCCAAAGGTGGTATTCGTCGTCCAACCGCCGGAAACATTCTCGTTGCCGGTGTCGGTAACATCTTCCGAAGTGGGCTTTGACGACTCGTTTTTGTTTTCGGCTCTCTTGCCGCACCCGGCAAAAACCGCCATAATCATAATAGAAGCAAGGAAAAGTGAAATGATTTTCTTCATAAAAACCTCCTATTATTCTTCACGGTCGACCGAATGAGAGGGAAAACCGCAACCGAAAGTACAACCCTCCCGCATAGAACGAACTTATCCTATGCTACGAAAAGTATAGCATAATACTTTAAAAAATGCAACATAAAAACGGTGTGGCCGAAAATGGTCACACCGTTTAGGGATATAGAATTATTTTGTTCCGAAAATACGGTCGCCGGCATCGCCCAAACCGGGAACGATGTAAGCGTGTTCGTTCAAATGATCGTCCAAACCGGCACAGTAAACCGGAACGTCGGGATGGGCTTCGGTAAACGCCTTCAAACCTTCGGGAGCGGCGATAACGCACATAAATTTAATGCGCTTTGCACCCAACTCTTTTAAGCGGGAAACGGCGTCGACCGCACTGCCGCCGGTAGCCAGCATCGGATCCAGCAGGAAAACGTCTCTTTCTTCCAAATCGGCCGGCATTTTGCAGTAATAGTCAACAGGCATGTGGGTTTCGGGATCGCGGTACATACCGATGTGTCCGACACGGGCTGACGGAATCAGATTCAAAACACCGTCTACCATTCCGAGACCTGCACGAAGAATCGGCACAATGGCCATCTTGCGACCGGCCAAAACCTTGGCATGGGCAATGTCAACGGGCGTTTTTACGTCCACTTCGGCAAGGGGAAGATCACGGGTAGATTCATAGCACATCAACATTGCAATTTCGCTGACTAACTCACGGAACTGCTTGGTGCCGGTTCTCTCGTCACGCAGAATGGCCAGCTTGTGCTGAATCAACGGATGGTCCATAACAAATACATTTTTTTCTTTCATTTCCATTTTGAATTCCTCCGTATTGCAATCAATTATTGTTTTCTATTTCAGTGATTTTGTCGATGCGCTTCTGATGGCGTCCGCCCTCAAATTCGGTATCAACAAATAAATCAACCAACTCAAGCGCTGTGCCTACGCCGATCACACGACCGCCCAAGCACAGGATATTGGAGTTATTATGAAGTCGGGTATATTTTGCGGAAAAATGCTCGCTGCAGGCGGCGGCACGAATGCCTTTGACCTTGTTGGCTGCGAGCGACATACCGATGCCTGTACCGCAAACCAAAATACCGAGTGCGTTTTCACCTTTGGCAACGCTCTGTGCCAAGGGGAGCGCGATATCCGGATAATCGACCGAATGTGCTTCGTGAATGCCGAAATCCTCGACTTCAAAGCCACGTTCCTTCAGATGTGCGACGATGGCGTCTTTATGCTCCAAACCGCCGTGATCACAACCAACTGCAATTTTCATTTTATAGCTTCCTTTCTTCTTGACGCTTTTTCAATTCGCGCTCTGCCTGGGGCAAACGCAAGTAGATCGGCAACAGTTCCGCTGCCGAAAGCGTTTGATTTTCATTGAAAATTTGCTGTGCGCAAAGTCCGACTCCGACGGCATTTTGCCAACGGTGACATTCGTCAGCCGGACGGACAAAAGATAACGTTTTGACAAAGTTGTAAAATAGATTGGTGCCGTCACCGGTGATGATTACGGGCAAATCGTTTTCGAACTGCTTGATCTCTTCCGCCAGTTCGTTGCACATTAACGCACGGTCATCGCAAAGTCGGGTAATGACACCGTTCTCAACACGAAACAGGGCATTATATACTTGATTGCAACGCGCATCCATCACACAACAGACAATGCAATTCTGTGAAGAAAAGCATGGTACCATTGCGGACAGAGTTGAAACGGCGGCACATGGAATATTTCCTGCGGCGGCAAGACCCTTAACGGCGCTGATGCCGATGCGAATACCGGTAAAAGAACCCGGACCCGCCGAAACGGCAATACCGGCGATTTCGCTTAAATCGGTCAAAGATTGGCGCAACACACTTTCCACCATTGGCATTAAGGTTTGCGAATGGGTCAGTTTAATATTGCAAAATGTCGAGGAAAGAACCTTTCCGTCCTCCAGAACCGCCGCCGAGGCAGGACCCGCAGAACATTCCAAACAAAGATATTTCATGCCGTTTCCCTCCGTTCAACGGTGATCTCGCGATCGGTTTCGCCGGTTTGCACTAAAGTGACGGTGATAACATCGTCGGGTAATGCATTTTCGATGTTTTCACTCCATTCAACAGCCAAAACACCTCCGGCTTCGGCATAATCGAAATAGCCGGTCGAATATAAGTCCTCCCAGCCAGAAACACGGTACATATCAAAATGATATAGCGGAAGACGCCCGCCGTTATAGACGTTTACAAGCGCAAATGTAGGGGAGGTGACGTCGTCGGTACAGCCAAGTCCCTTTGCAAGTCCACGCACAAAACAGGTTTTGCCCTGACCCAATTCACCGCGAAAGGCGATGATTTCGCCGCCATGAAGCGACTTTGAAAAATCGGCCGCAAAGGATTCGGTTTCAGCGGGACTTGATGAATGATATTGCTGAATCATATCCTTTGCCTCCAAAACTTTTCTCTTTAAAAGTATATCATATTTTCAAAATGGTGTCAACGACAACGAGCGGATTTTTATTGAAATAAGGCTTGATTATTTTTGTGTTATTTTATATAATAAACTAAAGTCTTTGGTATGGAGGTGACTGTATGGGTAAGTTGTTTGCCGCATTTGCAGATTTTATCCGTGAAACCGATAAATTCTTCTTTGCGTTATGTGTTGCTTGCTCTTGTTACGGATGTCTTGCGGTCTATTCTGCAACACATCATGACGGTTCGGCCCGTGCGGTCATTGTTCAGGCCGGTCTGATGTTGGCCGGTATCGTAGCGGCTGTTTTAATTTCATTGGTTGATTTTGAACGCTATACAAAATATTGGTATTTGATCGCCGCGCTTGGATTGATTCCCGTTATACTCACATTTTTTATCGGTTTTGCACCGGGGGACACCGATGATAAGGCGTGGCTGGATTTGGGCTTTGCTACCTTTCAGCCGGCAGAATTGCTGAAGATTTGCTTTATCATTACCTTCTCGGCACATTTAAGTGCCGTGCGTGATAAGATCAACCGTTTCAAGGTACTGATTCCGGTTTGCCTGCACGGTGCTTTTCCGGTTGTGCTGATTCACTTTCAGGGTGACGACGGCACGGCCTTGGTTTTTGCAATCATCGTGATTTGTATGCTGATGGCTGCCGGACTTTCGTGGAAATACTTTTTATCAGCCCTTTTGGTTGCTGTCGCCGGATCGCCGATTTTATACTTTTTGGTGATGAATGATGACCAGCGTGCACGTATCGTGAATATGTTAGATGTTGAGGCGGATATCAAAAATGCCGGTTATCAGCAATATCACGCTCGTTTGGCTTTCCGCAACGGCGGATGGTTTGGACAAGGATTCTTGAACGGGGACAAGACCTCGGTCGGTTCCGTTCCGGAAGGGCACAACGACTTTATTCTTGCCAGTATCGGTGAAGAACTTGGATTTATCGGTGCGATTTTGGTGGTTGTTTTGTTGGCTGCGGTTTGTCTGCGGGTACTTCATACGGCGCGTGTTTGTCGAAAATACAGCGGAAAGTATATATGTGTTGGCTTCTTTGCGATGATTTTTGCACAAACCGTGATCAACGTCGGTATGTGTCTGTCCATTCTGCCTGTTATCGGTATTACTTTGCCGTTCTTTTCGGCCGGGGGAACGTCACTGTTTTGTTTGTATTTAGGTGTTGGCTTGGTTTTAAGTGTGTATAAGCACCGTAATTTCCGTACGATTTATCTGCACGATTAGGCATATTTTTTCTTTGATTGACAATACTTATTTTTGAGAAGGTTTTTAACGTCTTTCAGAGTAATATAAGGGAAGTTGCCCGTCGGATTACCGACGGGCAAAATTTTGTGAACGACCTGTAAATTATCGCCCGAAAGAATTGACAAAACATTTAAAACAGCAGTATAATTTTACTATTATTCTAAGTGAGGCTGAAGCTATGCTTGAACTGAAGGCAATTAAAAAAGATTACCCCGCTGGCGGCGGAGTTGTCAACGCATTAAAGGGCATCGACCTGCGTTTTCGCAAAAGCGAATTTGTTTCGATTTTAGGTCCTTCCGGATGCGGCAAGACGACGATGTTAAACATTATCGGCGGTTTGGATCGTTATACCTCGGGTGATCTGATTATTAACGCTCGTTCTACTAAAGAATACAAGGCACGCGACTGGGATGCTTACCGCAACTATTCCATCGGTTTTGTATTTCAAACGTATAATTTAATTCCGCATCAGACGGTTTTGCAGAACGTTGAATTGGCATTGACACTTTCCGGCGTTTCTAAGAGTGAGCGCCGCCGTCGGGCCAAAGAGGCTTTGGAAAAGGTTGGTCTTGCCGATCAACTGCGCAAAAAGCCGAGTGAAATGTCGGGCGGTCAGATGCAACGAGTAGCCATCGCCCGTGCTATTGTCAATAATCCGGATATCATTTTGGCCGATGAGCCGACGGGTGCATTGGATACCGAAACCAGCGTGCAGGTCATGGAAATCTTGAAGGAAATTTCTGCCGACCGTCTGGTTATTATGGTTACCCATAACCCCGATCTCGCCGAGCAGTATTCAACCCGAATCATTCGTATGTTGGACGGTAAACTTATTGATGATTCCGCACCGATCACTGAAGAAGAACATGAATTGAAGGTTGCTTCCGAGAAGCCGGCTGCAAAGTCAAAGCTACGCAAAAAACCGTCAATGTCACTGTTTACGGCTTTCGGTCTTTCGCTCAAAAATCTGTTTACAAAAAAGGGCAGAACGATGCTTACCTCCTTTGCAGGCAGCATTGGCATCATCGGTATTGCGCTGATTTATGCCGTTTCGCAGGGAACGACTAATTTTGTTGCCTCCGTGCAGGAGGAAACGCTCGCTTCCTATCCGCTGACGCTTCGGGCGGAGCACGTCGATATGACCGAGCTGTTGCAGACCTTTATCAATTCCTCAAAAAAGGAATCCGACCATAAAAAGGATGGCGTTTATTCCAGTACGGCAGTCATTGATATGTTTAACGAACTGAATAATCTGCAAACCGATACCAACGACCTGTCCTCCTTTAAAACCTATCTTGAAGAGAAACGTGAAGAAGAGGGATCGAAGTTTAATCAGTCGGTCACGGGTGTTCAGTACAACTACGGCTTGGATTTAATGGTTTATACCAAATCGGCTGACGGCAAAGTACACCGCGCCGATTCGGCCGAGCTTGTCAACGAGATTATGAAGGGCTTCGGTATGTCTGTTTCTACCGGAGGAAGTGCAGGCGGATCGATGGGTAGCGGTATGCCGCTGTTCTCTATGGGTAATGCGGCGCATTCGGGATCCGATATCTGGCAGGAACTTTTGGCCGGTGATAACGGAGAAGTGGTTAATCCTTTGTTGAAGAAACAGTACGATATTATCAATAAAGGTGGTCATTGGCCGACTTCTGCAAATGAAATCGTTCTTGTCGTTGATGAAAATAACGAACTGGATGATATGACCCTTTATTCTTTGGGTCTTAAGACGCAAGACGAAATATTGACGATCATCCAAACGTCTGCCAAGGGTGAGCAGGTTGAAACCGCCAGTAAAAAATGGAGCTATGATGAAATCTGCGCCATGGAATTCCGTGCTGTTCCGAACGGCGAATGCTTTAAACTGACGACCGATGCGAACGGACAGAAAAAAGCCACCCCATACGGAACAACGAATGAGGAATGTGCCGATCTATATGAAAAAGGAATTCCGCTGAAGGTCACGGCAATTATTCGCCAAAGCGAAAATGCCACTAACGGTATGCTCAACGGTAAAGGTGCGATTTGCTATACAAGTCTTTTGACCAAAGAAGTTATCGGCCGTGCAGATAACTCGGAATTGGTTGCTTTACAATCCGAAAACAAGCTTCAGGATATTTTCACCGGCTTGCCGTTCAAGGCTGACGAGGACGCTTCGGTTAAAGAAAAGGCCGAGGAGTTTATGAATCGCATTGATGCAATGGACGAAGCCAAAAAGATTGATATTTATAACAAGATTTCCGAATTATTGCAATTACGCGAAATGATGAAGCAGGGTATGGTCAGCGGCGGAATGGATGCCAAGCAGGCTGATGTGGCTGTTATGCAGATGAGTGCCGCAAAAATGAAAACGACCATTTCATCAATGATGGGCGATCAGTTCAATACGATTATGTCCGAGCGGGAACAGCGCTTTAAAGCAACTCCGAATGCTGCGCTGCTTGCAGAGATGCAGGCCGTCTTAGGACAGATGGACGAATATCAGTTGGCATCGCTGTACGATCAGGATATTTTGACCTTTTCCAATTCAACACTCACGGATAATTTGGTAAAGCTTGGCAAGGTCGATTTGGGTGTTCCGACTTCTATTAACCTCTATGCGGCCACTTTCGAGAACAAAGAGGTTATGGAGGAGGGCATTGCCGAATATAACGAAAAAAATGATGAGGCACACCAAATTTCGTACACCGATTACGTCGGCTTGATTATGTCCTCGGTCACGACGGTTATTAAGGCAATTACCTATGTTTTGATTGCCTTTGTTGCGGTTTCGCTGATCGTATCTTCCATTATGATCGGCGTTATCACGCTGATTTCCGTTCAAGAACGCACAAAGGAAATCGGAATTTTGCGTGCGATCGGTGCTTCAAAGCGTAACGTTTCCAGTATGTTTAATGCCGAAACGGTGATTATCGGCTTTGCATCCGGATTTGTCGGGGTTGCAATTACGTATCTGCTGTGTATTCCCATCAATTTGATTCTGCACCACCTGACCAATCTGAAAAACCTCAGCGCAACCCTGCCGATTCCGGTTGCCGTTACGCTGATTTTGATCAGTATGTTCTTAACGTTGATTGCGGGCATTATTCCGTCACGCAGCGCTGCTAAGAAAGATCCGGTCGTAGCATTGAGAACCGAATAAAACAAAAATCCCACTCCTATGGAGTGGGATTTTTATATTGACAGAAATTAAACCTGCGCGGTAATGATTTCGGCGCTTCCGCTGACGGTAACGCGCATGCCTGCCGGAATAAACACGCTATCGCCCTTTTTAATGCGGAAATTACCACCGGCGTATGAAAGTACGGCTTCGCCCGAAAGTACCAAAAGGGCACAGAAACTATCTTCACTTGCCGAAATGGCAACGTTGCCATCGGCGTTGATTAAGTCGGTCGTGAAGAAATCACATTCGGCTAAGCGACGAACCGTACCAAACGGATATTGTTCAACTTTACCGACAGCACCGTATTCATCAAACGGCGGGGTCGTTTTAGTTACTTCCAAAGCCTTTCGGACGTGAAGCGGGCGCGGCTTGCCGTCGGCGCCCAAACGGCCGTAGTCCGAAACACGGTAGGTGGTGTTGGAATTTTGCTGAATTTCGGCAATTAAGATGCCTTTTCCGATGGCGTGAAGCGTGCCGGACGGAATAAAGAAAACGTCACCTTTCTTTACCGGAACAAAGTTGCAAACATCGGTCAGGGTGTTGTTTGCAATGCGACGCTCAAATTCCTCACGGTCAATCGTTCGTTTAAAGCCGTAAATCAACTGTGCATCCGGTTCGCAGTCAACGATGTACCACATCTCGGTCTTGCCGAATTCTCCCTCATTAAACAGGGCGTACTCGTCATCGGGATGAACTTGAATAGAAAGGCGGTCTTTGGCGTCAATCAACTTGATCAGCAACGGAAAATAGGGGAAAGCGGCCGCTTTTTCACCTAAGGCATCATTGCCCCAAGCTTCCAAAACTTCCGGCAGAGATTTATCTTTCATATCGCCGTTGCGAACAACACTCGCACCGTCCTTATGGCAGGATAAAACCCACGCTTCGGCGACCTTTTCAAGATCTGTTTCAAAGCCGAATTCTTCTTTTAAGCGGGTGCCGCCCCAAATATAATCCTTAACGGGTGCTTGTAATAAAAGTGGATACATACCGTTTCAACTCCAAATACGTTATTTTTAAAAACTGCCGCTCCGAAAGGGAACGGCAGTCACTGTTTATCAGTTCGTCAAATAGTACCGCACCAACGACTGCAAAAGCGTGTCACGGTCAATACGACGAATAAGGATACGGGCATTGTTATGCGTGGTGATATAGGTCGGATCCTCCGAAAGAATATATCCGACGATTTGATTGATGGGATTGTAACCCTTTTCCTTCAGCGCATCGTAGACCAAGGTCAGCGTATTACGGATTTCCTGTTCGGTTTGTCCGCCAATTGAAAAGGTCATCGTTTTATCGTTCATCTAAAACACCCTCCGTATCTTACTGATATTATATTATACTCTTTTTGTCAAAAGTTCAAGTATAATTTTATTATTTTCTTAATTCTGCGCCAACGGCTTCCAATTTTTTCACAATTCTCTCGCTGACACCGTCAATTTCGGTATCCGAAAGAGTACTATCGGCAGAGCGTAACCAAATGCTGTAGGCAACACTCTTTTTGCCTTCCGGAATCTGTGAGCCGGTGTAAACGTCAAACAGTTCAATGCGTTCCAAAAGACGTCCGGCACCGCTGGTGATCGCACGTTCCAACGTACCAACGGGAATATCAACGTCGCAAAGCATTGCAAAGTCACGCTCAACAGCCGGGAATTTCGGTAATGCTTTATAGGTCGTCTTGCGCTTTTGAATTGCAAACAGAACGTCTAATGCGATTTCGGCAACGTATACACGTCCGTCAATTCCGTAGCTTTCCGCTACGGCCGGATGTACTTCGCCGAAAACGGCGGCAGGTTTGTTGTTGGCTTTAATGGATGCTTGACGACCCGGATGCAGGTACGGCTCATTACTACGTTCATACTGCGTGTGTGCCCCGCAAAGTACCATCAGTTCTTCCAGCATACCTTTCAGTGTAAAGAAGTCTTCATCCTTGCCGTAAATACCGATCGAAAGCGTTTGCAATTCGTCGGGTTGTTCGGTTAACGGTAAAGCCTTCGGTACAAAACGCTTGCCGACTTCGAAGAAACGACCAGCCTCAATTTTGCGGTTGATGTTGGTCGACAGAACGGTCAACATATTGGTGGTCAACTGCGTACGCATGGTCGAATACTCGTCACCAAGTGGATTGATGATGCGAATCTGTGTGCGGCGTGCATCGTCTTCGGACAAACGCAGGGTATCAATGGCTTTGGAACCGATGAAGGAATAGGTCGTGATTTCGTTGGCACCCATTCCGCAAAGCAACGCTTTGATCTGATCGGCTTTTTTGCGCTCGGGCAGTACGGTTCCGCGGTTAACGTCACCGCGCATCGGCTTGCCGACGATGTGATCGTAACCGTAAATGCGCAGAACCTC
>JAKSQF010000041.1 GCA_024404235.1 Clostridia bacterium
AAAATGATCAGTGGGCAACCTATACCGCAACCCTTCCGAATGACGGCAACAGCTATTATATTTACGTTGGCGGCGCCAAGGGCGAATGGAACGGCAAAGAACTGCTGATTGATAACGTTGTCATTAACGATTCCGCAAATAATAATTTGGCGGCGGAAGATTTTTCTGCCGGACTTTGCGACAGCATTTTCAATTTCACTAAAACCAATTCTTCCGATTTGCCGGTCGTTACCGAAAAGTCCGACAAAACCGTTGATACCGCAAACGCCGCAGCCATCAATATCGATCAGATCAAGGCAGCCGATAACAGCCAGATGAGCTTCATCACCAAAAAGGCTTATCCGGGCGGTAGCACGGTCACCTTCGACGCTTATGTTCCTTCCGATGCTTCTTGGTGGGGCATTTGCTGGACGACCGATGCGAATGTCAACAGCGTTTACAATGTCTTCAACAGCAAAGGTAAAAACTTCTCTTCCCAAAAGGGTCAGTGGGCAACCTATACCGCAACCCTGCCGAATGACGGTAATGATTATTATTTCTATATCGGTGGTGCCAAGGGTGAGTGGCATAGCGAAGCCCTGCTGATCGATAATGTTGTAATTAACGGCGCCAACGGTTACACCCTCGGCGAAGAAGATTTTGCAGGCGGTCTTGAAAACAGCATCTTCAAGACGGATGCCGCTGTTTCCTTGGCTGACCTTACACCCGTAGAACCCGAACAGACCGATCTGTTCATCGGTACGCAGACCAAGAACGGTCAGACCCGTTTGGTTATGAAGCTTTGCGCTGATGCCGAAACCATCGAAGCTTATGATTCCGTTGCATTCAAGGTTACCATCAACGGTGTGGAAGAGACCATCGCTGTCGATTGCGTTTACGATTCCTTCTACAACGGCGGCGCACTGGTTACTGCCGAATCTATCGACTGCACCTATGTTGCTATTCTTGAAATCGGTAACATCAGCGGTAAAACCGTTACGGTTCAGGGTGTCATCAACGGCACTGAAGAGGGCGTAGCCCGTACCCTGAAATAAGGAGGTATTTTAAGATGAAATACGAAGCTTCTGAAATGAAAGTCGTATCGGCTAAGCAGGATATTTTAACCATCTCGCCGAACGGCACGAACGAAGATCCCGATTGGGGTAATTTGGACTTCGGCGGTGCGAAAAATTCGCCGCTGGCCGATCTTGCCAATACAATCGCCGACAAGTTTTAATGTGTGAAACGGGAAGATCGGCATAACGTCGGTCTTCCCGAACTCCGCTTGCAAACGGATGATCCGTTGCAACTTATTTTCAGGAATGGAGAAGATGAAATGAAATCCCATATTCTTCGTAAATCTTTAGCGCTTTTTGTAGCGCTGTGCCTGTGCGTACCGGTGCTTGCCGGCTACACTGTTTCGGCACAGAATACGGAAAGCTCTAAAATCCTTTCGATTGACTTTTCAAAAATCAACGAAAGCAATAAGAACCTGATCACCAAGCAGGCCTATCCGGGCGGCAGCACCTTCTCGTTTGATGCTTACGTTCCGGCTGGCGGCTCATGGTGGGGCGTCCTGTGGACGACCGATCCGGCTGTCGGCGATATCTACAACCACAGCAGTGGTCACATCTTCGGCGCCAAAGCCGATCAATGGGCCAATTACAGCTGGACTTTGCCGGACGACGGACAGAATTATTATCTGTATTTCGTCGGTGAATTAAACTCGGTTTGGGCGGATAAGCCGGTTTTGGTCGACAACTTTACCATTTGTGATGCAAGTGATAACGTCATCGCCTTCGACGGCTTCAATACGCTGTTGAATGCCGGACTTTTCCGTGCAAATGCAAATGCTGTTTCGTTGATTGATTACGATTATCACGCCGTTTTGGATGTGGATCATATCAATTCTTCCGATAACAGCCAAATGAGCCTTATCACCAAGGAAGCATATCCGGGCGGTAGTATCGTCACCTTTGACGCTTACGTTCCGGCAGGCGGTTCTTGGTGGGGTCTTTGTTGGACAACGAACCCGAGCGTAAACAGCATCTATAACGGTTGGTCGTCGGGTACGATTTTTGCGACCGAAGCAGATGCTTGGGCAACCTATTCCGCAACTTTGCCGAACGACGATAATAACTATTATCTGTACTTTGTCGGCGCAGTCGGTGAATGGGGCGGCAAAACCATTGAACTGAACAACGTCGAAATCAAAGCGGCAAGCGGCACCGTGCTGGCGACCGAGGGCTTTGATAACGGCGCACGTAACTGCATTTTCAATTACGACAGCGCTGTTGCGGTCATCGGCGGTGAGGTTGAAACCGCAAATACCTATGTTGCAATCAATATTGATAATATTTGCTCGGACGATAATCATCCGATGAGTTTTGTTACAAAGCAGGCCTATGCGGGCGGCAGCACCGTCAACTTTGATGCTTTCGTTCCGTCGGGTGCTTCTTGGTGGGGTCTTTGCTGGACGACCAATCCGAACGTTACCAGTATTTATAACTGCTGGTCGTTGGGTACCACTTTCGCGACCAAAGCAGACCAATGGGCCGGATATACCGCCACCTTGCCGGAAGGCGGTAACTACTACCTGTATTTTGTCGGCGCAGTCGGCGAATGGGGCGGTAAA
This sequence comes from Clostridia bacterium, assembly GCA_024404235.1. Taxonomy (GTDB): domain Bacteria; phylum Bacillota; class Clostridia; order Oscillospirales; family Acutalibacteraceae; genus UBA737. Next base: position 2,615 of record JAKSQF010000041.1, read on the forward strand.
GAATTGCTGATTGATAACGTCGTTATCAACAGCCCTGCAGGTGCTACGCTGGCGGCTGAAGAATTTTCGGCAGGACTTGGCAATAGCATTTTTAACTATGTAAAAACCAACACTTCCGATCTGCCGGTCGTGACGGAAGTTGTTGAAGGTCAGTCGGCTTCTGCTGATTATGCTGCTTCTATCAACATCGACGGTATTTGCTCGGCAGATAACGGTCAGATGAGTTTTATCACCAAAAAGGCCTATCCGGGCGGCAGCACCGTCAACTTTGACGCTTACGTACCGTCGGGTACCTCTTGGTGGGGAATGTGCTGGACAACTGACGCCAACGTTAACAGCATTTATAACTGCTGGTCGCTGGGTCGCACCTTCTCAACACAGAACGATACTTGGGCAACCTATACCGCAACCCTGCCGGATGATGGTAACGATTATTACTTCTATATTGTCGGCGCAGTCGGCGAATGGAACGGCCAAGAGATGATGGTCGATAACGTTACGGTGACCGGTGCAAACGGTTATATGTTAGGTGAAGAAGATTTCTCCGGTGGCTTGAAAAACAGCATATTCGTTACCGACGGCGCTGTTTCGATGGTCAACCTTACACCCGAAGAAATCGAAGCCACCTGCGGTGACCTGAATGACGACGGCACAATCAACGTGGTCGATTTGGTCATCTTGAAGAAATATCTTGCAGGCACCCGCACGTTGGATGCAGTCGGAACGGTTGCCGCTGACGTCGACGAAGACGGCGAAATCAGCTCGGCCGATGTTGTTGCACTGAAATCCATCATTCTTTACGGCGTAAATTTTACACCGGCGGCATAACCTTTACCGCTTATGCCGCACCTACCGTAAACGGAAGTGTTGCTCCGAAATATGCCACGGCTGTTGATTCGGCCTACCAAAAGCTTTCCGAAGCAGGATTTTCCAAGGCAATTGCTTTATATGAAGGTTGCACCGGCACTGACGGTGACGACCTTTATACAACCATTCAAAGACGCAGTGCGGTAACTGAACAAACGGCTTTGAACGTGTTGGGTATTGCCGAAAAGTATAACGTAAAATACTACGTAAAAGACTGGTCGCTGTACGATTTGGGCGGAGAAGCCTGCGATGAATTGGGCTTCGGTTCGGATTTTGTCAATTCCGAAGCACAGGTCAAAACCATCGTGGAAAATATGTTTTCCGCCAATAACCCGTATGTCAATCATCCGGCCTATGCCGGCAACTTCGGCTATGATGAACCGTTCGTCGGCGATATCCCGATGGTTGCGTATCAGGCAAAATACTTCTATCAGCAAATGAAGGCCTTGGGCTCCGACGGGGAACTGATGGTCAATCTGCTGCCGTCCTACGTGGGCGAAAATTCGCAGCAGTTGGGCTATCAAACTTGGTGGGAACGCTTGACCGGTAACACCGATAAAACCTATTCGGGTTACGTGGATAAGTACATCAATCAGGTAGCCATTCCGTACACCCATTACATTTCGTGGGATTATTATCCGTTCATGGAAAGCGATAATGCCGGCAAAGTAAACCGCGAGCGCAATTACCTTGCCAACCTTGAACTGATTGCTCAAAAGTGTAAGAATAACGGCGTGGAACTGCGCACCTTCGTGCAAGCTACCGGTGACTTTACCGGTACCCGTGCCATTCGTGGGGCAGAAGATCTGAAATTGCAAATCTATGCCGGTATGGCCTTCGGCGTGCGTGAGTTTACCTACTACAGCTACAGCTCAAACGATGCCTCGAACGGCAACTGCCTGTTCAATAATGCTACGCAACAGTACACCGACGTGTACGATACCGCCAAAGCGGTCAATAACGAAGTGTTGAAGCTCGGCAGTATCTATTCCAAATATCATTGGGACGGCGTTATGGCGAATAACGTGAGTAACAATCAGATGCTTGCAGGCCTCGGCAATGCGGTATCTGCCCATAACGGCACGTCGATTGCCTCCTCAACGGGCGATACGCTGTGCGGTGCTTTTGTGGCAAACGATGCCGACAAAAAGTATCAAAACGCCTATATGTTCGTTAACGTGACCGATTTGGATTCGGCAAACACCGAAAACACGGTTACCGTTAATCTGCCGACCGGTACGACCTCGGTCGCTATTTATCGCAACGGTGAAAGAACCGTTCAGTCTGTTCACGGCACCACCTGTTCGTTTACGCTGGCTGCCGGTGAAGGCGTTTTTGTAGTTCCTCAGAAATAAGGTGCTTTTATGAATCTTCGAGATTACAATCTCAAATTTAATAAAATGCCCTGCCAATGGGATGAAGCTATGCCCATCGGGAACGGAAATATGGGTTGTCTCCTTTACGGGGACAACCCTGTTTGTCTGTCTGTTGATCGCATTGATCTGTGGGATGCCCGTCCGCATCCTACTACTTTGGAAAAAGATTTTAATTATCAAACGCTGGTTGAACTCGCCAAACGGGAGGATGCCGAAAGTGTTGCACGGCGCAATCGGTTGTTTGAACAGATTTATAATGAACTGCCGTATCCTTCCAAAATCACTGCAGGACGCATTGAACTGCGTTTTCGTAACGGCTTTTCGGCATCCGCGGCGCAGGTAGATATCAAGGATGCCGCTATCGAAACCAAAGGCAAAAAAACGTCGATTTCAGCCTTTGTACATGCCACCCGTCCGGTTGGCGTTGCCCGTATTCGGGGCGATTTTGAAATCGATTTACACATTCCCGATTATATTTCAAAGGTCGGGCATAATGACAAAATTGCGGCAGGCGAGGGCGGTAATATCGTACCCGCAGACAGCCTGCAATACCCGCCGGCGGAAATCGTCCGGCAGGATGATTGGACCTATTATATCCAAACAACGTATACCGATTTTGTATACGGCCTTTTCGTTTATCGCAAAAGGTCCCGTCTGCATTCCGAAATCTTTTTTACCGTATTAACGGGAAAAGATGCACTTCAACTTGAAAACAAAGCAAAAAAATTGCTTGTGAATACAGCCGATATCGGTTATGATACTTTAATAAGAGAGCATACCGCCTATTGGCATAAATACTGGAAAAAATCCGCTGTTCACTTGGGTGACGAAATTTTGGAAAAGACCTATTATCGGTCGTGGTATCTGTTCGCTTCCACCAGCAGAAAAGGGGCGTTTCCCATGCCGCTGCAGGGCGTGTGGACGGCCGACAGCGATAATCTTCCGCCGTGGCGTGGGGATTATCATCACGACACCAACACCCAGCTTTCCTATCAGGGCTTTTTAAAGGCCAACCATTGGGACGAGGGCAGTTGTTTTGTCGATTATCTTTGGGAAAACCGCTCGGCTTACCAAAGATTTGCCGCCGAATTTTACGGGGTAGACGGTCTGCTGATTCCCGGTGTTTCCACCATCGACGGCAAGCCGATGGGCGGCTGGGCACATTATTCGCTGTCGCCTACTATGTCCGTTTGGACGGCGCAAAGCTTTGACGAATACTTTTTGTATTCGGGTGATTTGGAATTTTTGAAGACACGGGCATATCCTTTTTTGCGGGATATTGCCACGGCCATCGGCAGTTTGTTGACCGAAAAAAACGACAAACTGTACCTGCCGCTTTCCACCTCGCCCGAAATTCACGACGATACCGTAAAGGCGTATCTCACACCCAATTCCAATTTTGATTTAAGCCTTTTGCGCTATTTGTATTCCCGTTTGATTGCTTATTGCAAAATCCTTGGCTACGATGCGGCAGAGTATGATGCCGTCCTTTCAAAACTGGATGATATTGCCGTGATCGACGGCGTGGTGGCATTAAGTCCGGATGAGCAACTGACGGAAAGTCACCGCCATTTTTCGCATTTAATGGCGCTGTATCCGCTGCATTTGATCAATTACGATACACCGCAGAACAGAGCTTTGTACCAACGTTCAATGCAACATCTCGAAAACCTCGGCACGTCGGAATGGGTCGGTTTTTCCTTTGCAATGGCGGCTCAAATCTACGCAATGGCGGAAGACGGGAATAAGGCTTATGAAAATCTGTTTAAATTCTGCGACGGCTTTGTCGGTGAAAACGGTTTTCATCTGAACGGTGACTTTAAAAACAAGGGTTATTCATCCTATCACTACCGCCCGTTTACGTTGGAAGCGCTGTTCGGTTACTGCGATGCTTTGCAGGAAATGTTGTTTCAACAGCACAGAGGATACCTGCATTTCTTCCCGAGCCTGCCCGAAAAATGGCAGAATAATCGGATTTCCTTTGAAAAATTCAGAGGTTATAACGGCCTGACGGTCGGCGCTGTTTTTGACGGCGGCCACACAAAAGAGGCACACCTGCAAACGGAGAAAAAGACGACGGTGGTAATCAAAAACACCTTCGGTACCGATTGCCTTTTGCTTCGATGCGGTGCGATCAAAAAGACGGTTGAAAGTGAAAACGGATATTTTCATATTTCGCTTCAAAACGGCACCACCATTTTGACCTGCAGGGGAGAAGAGTAATGAATTCAACCATTCAATTCGGCTTTTGGAATTATGTAGAAAGCGGTGTAATGGGTAAAGAGGCCGTTCGCGATTGGGCGGATTTGTACTGCACCTTGCCGATGAGTTTTGTCTTCGATCCGAAAATACATAAAAAAACCGATATGCTTGAAATATTGGACGAATGTGAAAAGTACGGAATGAAGCTGATCATCTGCGATAGGCGTACCCTTTTCCGCACATTGAAAGAGGTTGGCGAAGCGGCATTTACCGCCGGCGTCAAGGCGGCTTATGACGATTTCGGTCATCATCCGGCGACTTTCGGATTTTTCGTCGGGGACGAGCCGTCGTTCGAAGAAAAGGATCAGTTCATCCGCGCATTTCAAATCGTCAAGCAACACACACCGAATCTCAATAATTTCGGCAATCTTTTGCCCTATTGGGGCGGCGGGTCGGATTATGATATGTTAGTGGGTGCGCCCGAAGCGACCCATACCGAAGCGGTCGAAGAAATCATCGGCAAAAGCGGTGCTACGCTAATTGGGTACGATCAGTACAGCCAATGTTTGAACGAAGCCCATAATCGGGAATGCGGTATCAACAGCTATTTTTACGTGCTTGACCAATACCGAGAGATTACCGAAAAGTACGGCATTCCGTTTTATACTTCGCTTTTGGCCTGCGGGCATTGGGGATACCGTACCCCGACCGAGGATGATATCCGCTGGCAGATTTACACGGCGTTGGCACACGGGGCAAGGGGGATTATCTGGTTTCATCTTTACCAGTATGAAGTCGGCGGCAGTTATGTGGATTTGCCGTTAATCGGCAAAGACCGTCTGCGCACCCCGACCTTTGAGGCCATTCGCCGTCAGCAGTATATTTTTAATGAGTTTTATCGGGAAAAGTTGGATCCGTTAAGGGTGACTGATGTGTATCACGTCGGGCATCTTTATGACCCGAACCACCGATTCTGTGCTGATGATATTCTGCAGGACGTCAACGGTAAATTTTCTTATCCCACAATTCTGACCTATTACAAACACACCGAAACGGGCGAGAAATGGCTCTCGGTCGTTAATGCACATCAGCGGCTGTCCAACCGAATCACGCTGAAATGTCAAAACGGCAACGAGCACACTTTTTGGCTGGCTTGCGGTGAAATGAAACTGATCAACGTAAAAAATTTATAAAGATATGGAGCGAACATAATGACTGACATGAAAAGACACGGCAGAGTAACGATCCCGACCGATTTGGACGTTGTACCCGAGACGTTGGAACTGATGAAACGCATCGGCGCCGATGCCATCCGCGATTGCGACGGAACGGATTTTCCGCAGGAATTGAAGAACGTGGGGGCAAAGGTTTACGCCACCTATTATACGACCCGAAAGGATAACGAATGGGCGGAAAATAACCCCGATGAAATTCAGCAGATGTATATTTCCACGGCGTTCCACACAGCGACCGAATCGACCCTTTCCATCCACCTGATGGATCATATCTACCCCGATATGTTAAAGGTCAACGATCGTGACGATATTAAGCGCTGGTGGGAGGTTATGGACCGTACGACCGGTATGCCAGTAGCGGCAGCGGATTGGTCGTATGACCCCGAAACCGGCGACGTAACGGTCGAAAAGGCAACACTGTATCACGATTACAGCGTCAGCTTTTTGGCATATATCGTGTGGGATCCGGTACACATGTATAACGCTGTTACCAACGGTTGGGACGTTTCCAAGCGTCAGCTTACCTTCGACGTCCGTCAGCCGAAAACCAAGGAATTTTCCAAAAAACGTCTGCGCACGTTTTTGGAAAAGAATCCCCACGTTGACGTCGTTCGTTTTACGACCTTTTTCCATCAGTTTACCCTGATTTTTGACGAGCTTGCCCGCGAAAAGTTTGTCGATTGGTACGGCTATTCGGCATCGGTCAGCCCGTATATTCTTGAACAGTTCGAAAGGGAAGTCGGCTACAAATTCCGCCCCGAGTTTATTATCGACCAAGGGTATATGAACAATCAGTACCGCATTCCGTCAAAGGAATTCAAGGATTTCCAAAAATTCCAACGGCGTGAGGTCTGCGCCTTGGTTAAGGAACTGGTCGATATCACCCACGAAATGGGCAAGGAAGCCATGATGTTCTTGGGCGACCATTGGATCGGCACCGAACCGTTTATGGAAGAATTTGCCCAAACGGGTCTTGATGCTGTCGTCGGCAGTGTCGGTAACGGCTCAACTCTGCGCCTGATCAGTGATATTAAGGGTGTCAAGTATACCGAAGGCCGTTTCCTGCCTTACTTCTTCCCGGATGTTTTCCACGAGGGCGGCGATCCCGTCGGCGAAGCCAAGGTCAACTGGGTCACGGCTCGCCGTGCGATTTTGCGCAGCCCTATCGACCGTATCGGCTACGGCGGTTATTTGAAGCTTGCTTTGCAATTCCCCGAATTTATTGATTATGTGGAAGAGGTCTGCAACGAATTCCGTCAGCTTTACGAAAACGTAAAGGGTGCCGCACCGTATTGTGTAAAAAAGGTCGGTGTGCTGAACTGCTGGGGCAAAATGCGTGCGTGGGGCAACCACATGGTGCATCATGCTTTGTATCAAAAGCAGAATTATTCCTACGCCGGTATTGTCGAAGCCCTTTCGGGTGCCCCGTTCGACGTTAAGTTTATCAGCTTTGACGATATTTTGAACGATGCTTCTGTTTTGAATGATTTAGACGTTATTATCAACGTCGGTGATGCCTACACCGCCCACGGTGGCGGCGAATACTGGGCTGATGAAAAGATCATCACCGCCGTGAAAAAGTTTATCTATAACGGCGGCGGCTTTATTGGTGTCGGTCAGCCGTCTGCCTGCCGCTATCAGGGCAGATTCTTCCAGTTGGCGGGTGCGCTCGGTGTCGAAAAGGAAAACGGCTTTACACTCAACGTCGATAAATATAACTGGGAAGAACACGATCACTTTATCAAGCAGGATTGCAAGGGCGAAATTGATTTCGGCGAGGGACAGAAGAATATCTATGCGCTGGACGGCGCCGAAATTCTCTGCCAAAAGGAAAAGGAAGTGCAGATGGCGGTCAACGCCTTCGGTAAGGGGCGCTGTGTTTACATCAGCGGTCTGCCGTATTCCTTTGAAAACAGCCGTGTGCTGTATCGCTCGGTCATTTGGGCGGCACACGACGAAGAAAATCTGCTGAAATGGTACAGCACCAACTACAATGCCGAGGTACATTATTACCCGAACAGCCACAGCTATTGCGTGGTAAATAACACCTACGAGCCGCAGCAAACCACCGTTTACCGCGGTGACGGCAGCTCGTTCGATCTTGATTTGAAAGCCAACGAGATCGTTTGGTACTCTACCGAAAAATAACCTTTGGGGGACTTTATGAAATTAAACGGTGAATGGCTTTGTTCCTTTACTTGTCCGGGACAATTGCCGAAAACCATTCCGGCAACCGTTCCCGGATGCCTTCATACCGACCTGCAAGCGGCAGGCATTGTCGGTGATTTTTTCTACCGTGATAACGCCGAATCGGTGCAATGGATCGAGAACTGCGATGCGGTTTATACCAAGCGTTTTACTTTGACCGAAATTGCACCGAATTCCGTGCTTTGCTTTCACGGGTTGGACGTTTACTGTGATATTTTTCTCAACGGCAAAAAAATCGGCTCGGCTGATGATATGTTTATCCCGCACCGCTTCGCAGTTGAAAATGATCTGCAGGTGGGGGAAAACCTGCTTGAAGTCTGCTTCCGTTCACCGATCAAAGAGGTGGCGGATAAGCCGCAGGGCATCGGCGCCTTTACGACCGAACGACTGAATACCCGCCGAATGCAGTGCACCTACGGTTGGGACTGGGTGGCACGCTTTGTAACGATGGGCATCTGCGATGACGTTGTGCTGGAATCGGCACTGCCTAATTCACCCGATCAGGTGTACGTGTATACGGCGTGCGTTTCCGAAACTGCCGCAACGGTGGCAATCGACGCAACCTTTCAAAACCTTTGCGGCAGGGAACAGGCCGTGTTTACGGTTACCGACCCGTCGGGCAAAACTGTCTTTTCAAAGTCCGTTCCGGTGGCCGAAACGGTCAGCGTCACAGCGGAAATTTCAAAGGCACGTCTTTGGTATCCCGTCGGTTACGGCGAACAGCCGCTATACTGCTTGAAAATTTGTGCGGGCGGCACGGAAAAGCAGACCACGTTCGGCATTCGCACCGTAAAAATCGAAGAAACGGTCGATCAGCCGGATTCGGTCGAATATATAAAAGCACGCGAATTGCAAAGGCAAAAACACCTGCGTAATTCCGACAAAAACGAAACCACGTCAAGCTTTCGCTTGTTGGTCAACGATACACCGATTTTTTGTCAAGGCGGAAACTGGGTCCCGAGCGAGCCGTTTTACTCTGCCGAGGATCCGCAAAAAATCCGTCACCTTGTGCGTATGGCACGGAACGGCGGCGTGAATATGCTGCGTGTTTGGGGCGGCGGATGCTTTGAAAAACAGGCGTTTTACGATGCCTGTGATGAATACGGCATCCTTGTCACGCAGGATCTTTTAATGGCGTGCGGCATCTATCCGGAAGAAGATCCGGATTTTATCGAAAAAATGACGGTCGAAGCCGAAACGGCCGCTTTGAAACTGCGCAACCATCCGTGTCTTGTGTGGTGGGCAGGGGATAACGAAAATTCCGTTTTGGGGCAACTGAAAAACGGCGAATTTTCGGGTAATATTTCATCCCTTTATGCGGGCGAAAAGGTGTTGCGCAGACTGGATCCAACCCATCGGTATTTTCTCTCCAGTCCCTACGGCGGAAAGCCTTATACGTCGGCTACGGTCGGTACTACCCACAATACCTCCTTTTTGGGGGATTGGTTTGACTTTATCTGGGATGGCAACACCGCCGAATACCGTCAGGAAACCGAAAAATACCTTTCCCGTTTTATGGATGAGCAACCGGCGTTCGGTGCGTCGTTTGCTTCCTCTATGAAAAGTTTTTTGAAGGACGAAGATATCTTCGGGTCGGATGACGCAATGCTCGAATACCACTGCCAAACCAACCCCGGTTTGCCGCATACTCTCTTTGAATATGCCAAAAAGGCGG
>JAKSQF010000042.1 GCA_024404235.1 Clostridia bacterium
CTGCGCAATATCCATACCGGTATGACCGTTATTGCCGAAGTGCTGTGTAACGGTGTAATAACCCGGAACCGGCCAGATAAATCCGCTGGCGTTCATTTCACGGTTGATAATCGGCTGAGCGGTACGAATCTTTTCTTCCAGTTCTTTACGGTCTTTTTTGATTTTTGCCTGAATATCTGCCTGCTCATCGGACAAATCATTCATTTCCACAACGGCCGAATTGATGATCTTCTGCACTTCATTCTGTGCAGATTTCAATTCCTGCTGTTTCGCAACCAGTTCGTTCTGAATGGCGACCTGATCCTTGAGCAGCTTTTCGTTTTCGGCTTTGATACGCTCCAAAACCTTGATTTCAGCCACGATTTTTTCAATCAGCTGACGGTCGTGTGAAGCAACCGAGGTGGTCAGTTCTTCCAATCCAAGGTAGTTTGAAAACTCTGAACTGCCGAGCACAACCAACGAAGAATTATAAGTTCCGTTCATATAGCTGACGCGCAACCGCTTTTTGAAGGTAAGCATATTCTCCGCAATTTCGGTATTCTTACGATCAATTTCAGCTTGATTGGCAGAAACCTTTGCACGAATCTTATTGACCTCGTTATTGCACAGAGTAATCTGCTGACGCATATTATTGATTTTTACCTGATAGGCGTCAACGATTTTCTGCTTTTCCGCTTTGGTCGACTTCAATTCGCCGATCTGCTTATCAATATTACTTGATTCGCGTTCAAGCTTGGCAATCTCATTGCGCAACTGCGATTCCGTCTTGGCAGAGGTGCTGAATGCAGCTGTGGAAAGCGCCGTCATCACAACGACCAAACACCAAAGCACTAGTTTTTGAAAAGTTTTTTTCATCATACTCTCCTTAAATCGCTGCAAAGTCACTGCCCTCACGGCGCAGATATTTACGAATCATAAACAAACTGCCGAGCGCACCCGCCACAATACCGATCAGCAGGAAAATGCCGGCCAAACGCAGGGCCGCCTGTTCAAACGGGATAACGCTTCCGCCGAGAGCAATACTGATTTTTTCGGTGGCAACACGATAGCAGAAATAGACGATTGCCTCCGAGATAGCCGCTGAGAAAATGCCGATCAAGACACCCTCGACCACAAAGGGGATACGAATAAACGAATTGGTAGCGCCAACCGCCTTCATAATGCTGATTTCCAGCTTGCGGCTGTACATCGTAATACGAATGGTGTTGGAAACGATCATTAACGAAATTAAAATCAAAATGATCATAATCGCAATACCGGCAACGGCTATTCCCTTTTGCAGGGATTCGATCTTTGCGGCAAGATCACGGTGAGAACGAACCACGTCGATTTCATCCATACTCTCGATTGCATTCAGCGTTTTATCAAACGCGCCCATATCCGCCATTGCGATTTTTGCGGCGCAGGAAATGGGGTTTTCACCCTTTTCCTTTAAGCCTTCGAAGTATTTACGATCACTTTCCGACATAAAGGCGACCGCTTCGTCAAAACAATCGTCACTGTTGATAAATTCAACCGACTTAACGTTCGGTATTTCCGATTTGATACGGTCACACAGTGCCTGCCCCTCTTCATTATTGGTGATATAAAAATCGGGTGCGGCTTCTTCCGTGACTGTTTCGCCGTGTACCTTTGCCCAGTTGGCATCGTTTGCATAAACGGCAATTCCGCCTTCTTTTTCGCTATAATACGCGGCCGCAACCCCCTTGACCTGCTGAATGGCGGCAACGGTTGACGGTGCATTGTCGGCATTGACCTTTTCAATCAAAAAGCCGCGCGGCCACACGTTTTCCCCTTTTTTATCCAACGCGGCGTATTTTTCGTATTCCTCTGCCGGCATATATTTACGGGCATAATCCGCCGGGAAAGAGATTTTAATACAACCAGAGGCGTGATCGATTTTTCGAATCTCGGCACAGAGGTTATCGGCATCGTCATCATTTGCAATGACCGTTGCCCCACCTGTTGCAGTACCGTTTTGTGTTCCGCCCGACTCGTTTTTATCGCCGTAAAGGAACCAGTTTTCATCCTTCATAAACGCCATTACGACGTTTTGCTCTTCAAGGCCTGTTAAGGCACGGTTGATGTTTTGAGAGATAAGATCGGCCAAGCCGATTACGACCATACAAGCCACCAAAACACCGACCGACGCCAACGTCATCAAACGGTTGACCCACGTGTTTTTAAAGCCTTCACCGACTAAATACCGGAAGCTGTGTACTTTCATTCTTGTGCACCTCCTGCGGCATTATCTGCGACGATACGACCCTTGTCCAACATAATGACACGGTGACGGAAATCGCGCACAAGATTATGGTCGTGGGTAACCATCAAAACCGTTGTTCCGCGCTTATTGATTTCGGTCAACAACGAAACGATTTCATAGGACATATTCGGGTCGACGTTGCCGGTAGGCTCGTCCGCAATGATCAGCTCCGGCGCATTGACAAGGGCTCTTGCCAAACCGACACGCTGCTGCTCACCGCCCGAAAGCTCGTTCGGCATAGAGCGTGCTTTATCTTCAAGGCCGACCTTACTGAGTGCGGCGGCAACCTCGGTGCGGATTTGTTTTTTCGTGGCACCGACTACGTGCATGGCAAACGCAACGTTTTGAAATACGTTCATCGTGGGGATCAGGCGGAAATCCTGAAAAACAATGCCCATTGTACGGCGAAGCTTCGGGATGTTCTTGCGGCGCATTTTGATAAGGTCATAGCCGTTGACGCGAATGCGACCGGTATTCGCCTTCTCTTCCCGCATAATGATCTTCATAAAGGTACTTTTGCCGGCGCCGGATGAACCGACGATAAAGACGAATTCGCCCTTTTCGATGCTGATGTTTACATCGTCCAGAGCATGGGTGCCGGTAGAGTAAGTCTTTGAAACACCGCGAAATTCGATAACGGGCTCGTTCCCGTTATTTGAATACTCTTTCTTTTTTTTCATTATTGATCTCTCTTATCAGAATTTTACCGGCTTATTCTTCAGGTACTTATTGACCATGAGTGCGATCTTAAAGATGATGGCGTGATCAAACTCGCGCAGATCCAAACCGGTGATCTTCTTGATTTTTTCCAATCTGTAAACCAAGGTGTTACGGTGAACAAACAGTTTACGGGAGGTTTCGGAAACGTTCAGATTGTTTTCAAAGAAGCGCTGAATGGTAAACAACGTTTCCTGATCCAGATTGTCAATAGACCCGCGCTTGAACACTTCACGCAGGAAGGTTTCGCAAAGCGTGGTCGGCAACTGATAGATCAAGCGGGCAATGCCCAAGCTGTCGTAAGCCATAATGGTCTTTTCGGTATCAAATACCTTGCCGACCTCCAAAGCGGTCTGAGCTTCCTTGAAGGAACGGGCAAGATCTTTCAGGCTGTCCACGGTGGAACCAATACCGATAACGGCGTGAACATAGAACTCACCCGAAATGGTGTCGGCGATGGTAGAAGCCAAACGCTCGATCACCTTCGGATCGGCCGAGGATTTGGTTTCCTTAACCAAAGCAATATCGGTTTCGTTGATGTTGATGACAAAATCCTTGGTCTTGTCCGGGAACAGATTTTGCAGAATATCGTAAACCGAAACGTCATGCGAATCCAACGTACGAATCAAGATAACGGTGCGCTGTACATCGTTGTTGAAATACAACTCACGGGCTTTTAAAGTAATGTCGCCGATGAGAATGTTATCGAGAATGATATTCTTGACAAAGTTACTGCGATCATACTTTTCATCGTAATAGTATTTGATGTTGGAAAGGGCTACGGCCAATACACCGATGTACTTGGTGCACAAAACATCGTCCCCTTCAACGAAGACGGTATAATTCGGTCCCTGTGCAGCTTCCAACATCTTGAAAGCGATACCGTTTTCAACGGCGACCTCGCCGGCGTCCATCATCGGAACGCTCATCTGCTCGCGAATCCTGCCGAATTCACTGCAGGCGATCACCGTACCGGTTTCGTCCAGCACACCGATCGTTGTATCGATGGTATCCTTCATCTGTTGAATTACGCCTTGAAAAAGTCTATTAGACATGATAAAACACCCCTAAATTAAATTATAAATATACAAATATATTTTATACTATAACGGAAGAAATTGCAAGAGATATATTACAAAAAAATGAAAAAATGTTACAAAATCGTAATCGTCGAAATTTTTTTGAAAAAATGAAAAGTTTTTATTGACAAACGGACGGTTTGTGGTATAATAGCAATTACGCACGGTGGATGTAGCTTAGTTGGTTAAAGCGCCAGTTTGTGGCACTGGAGACCGTGGGTTCGAATCCCATCTTCCACCCCACTTTATGAAAAGCACTTTACCTTAGGTTAAGTGCTTTTCTTTTAAGAGCACAATTTCATATTGGGGTGTCGTCAAGCGGTAAGACACAGCACTTTGACTGCTGCATGCGTAGGTTCGAATCCTGCCACCCCAGCCAAACAAAGAAGTACCACTTTTGTGGTACTTCTTTGTTTTATTATGGTATCCGGCAGGATGAGAACCGTAGGTCGTCGAAGCATTCCGCAAGCCGCGATAGGCTTGCGGATATGCGAAGTCTTGAGCAGTGAAGATTTTTCGCAGCCGTTCGGAACGGCCGAAAAATCAAGCAGCGCAGAGTATCCTGCCACCCCAGCCAATTAAAAAGAGCACTGCAAAAGCAGTGCTCTTTTTAATTCATTTGAGTTTTGGGATGAGAACCGCAGCTTGCTTTACAGCTGTTGACCGCTCCTTATTTTGAGCGAAAAAATGCCACTCCGATCGCACCGGGGCCGATATGCGTGCCGATAACGGCGCCCAACGTGGAAATGGGCAGTTCGTCTACCTTGTCTTCCCGTAAATCGGCGCTGTCTTCAATGTATTTTTGAAGCAGATGATCCGAAAGTCCGCTGTAAATCAAACCGTAATGTCGGGAAAAATCTATTCCGCCGACGTCGTCAATCAGTTTTCGCAGCAGGTTATTCCCGTTTTTGGAGCCGCGGGCTTTTCCGACTAAACTTACAGCACCGTCTTCAATGGCGATAACCGGTTTTATCGACAAAAGTTCGCCTGCAAAAGCCACTGTCGGCGATATGCGACCGCCCTTTTTGAGATACTCTAAGGTATCCATCAATGCAAGAAAGCAAATTTCTTTTTTATCGGCGTTCAAACGGTCGGTGATCTCTTTTGCCGTGTAGCCCTCGCGGCAATAGTCAAGGCAGGTAAGCACCAACAACCGTTGAGCGACGGTAGCGTTCAGGCTGTCCACCACGTAAACCTTGTCGCCAAAATCCTCGGCGGCAATGCAGGCGCTTTGGTACGTGCCGGAAAGCTTTGAAGAAAGCGTGATTGCAATAACGGTGTCGCCGTTTTCGGTAAGCTTATCAAATACTTTATGGTACGAATCGGGGGTGATCAGTGACGTGGTTGGAAAAATATCCGATTCAACCAGCTTTTCAAAAAATCCATCATGTGTAAGATCAATGCCGTCGACAAAATCTTGTCCGCCGAAATTGATCGTCATCGGTATAACATGAATTCCGAGGGCTTCTGCCTCTTGCGGCAGAAAATCGGAAGCGGAATCCGTAACGATCTGAATAGCCATTTAAAAACCTCCACACAAATTACAGCAACGCTATATGCAATGTTAAACATTATATTAACATATATATTTGATTTTGTAAATACATTTTAATAAAGCAGGTTTTTTTCTTTGCAGCAGATTGCGTGCTTTTTTCGAGATACAGCGTTCAACCTTTTCGCTTGAAACTGCTTACAACTTTTTTAAATGAGTTTGAAAACGCTATAAATCAAACCTTTCGATTTACCGGTGAGGCCATGCTCGGAATTGAAACAAAACCGACCGATCAAATCATTCTTGTAAAAGCGATCGTCCTTGCGGCGGCCAATAGGGTTTGGGCGAAGAAGCTTTACTTTAAAGATTAAAAAGTAATAAAACTATTGGTTGACCACGCCTGATCAAATAGAACGGAAACACAGTTCGGCGAAAGCAGATAAACTATCAGCAGGCCGGTTATTATTCAATATAATCTGCACAAAAGGTATTGAAACATACTGCATATTGTGTTATACTGTAACCACCAAATTTAAGGAGGTTTTTCTATGAATTCCATGAAAAAGTACATTGCGGAATGCATCGGTACCTTTGTGTTGGTGCTTTTCGCCTGCGGTGTAGCTGCCGTTACAGGTTGCATTTTCCCCGAAGCCGGTTACATTGCAACAGCACTTGCTTTCGGTTTGGTCATTGTTGCAATGGCTTACTCGATCGGTAACGTTTCTGGTTGCCACATCAATCCGGCTGTTTCGATTGCAATGCTGGTCAGCGGCAAGATGACCGTTAAAGATTTTATCGGTTACATCATTGCCCAATTTGCCGGTGCTACCGCCGGTGCAGCTGCTCTGTGGTATTTCCTCGGCAGCAAAAAGGCTCTCGGTCAGAACGGTTTATACAATGGTGACATTGTAAAATCTTTGCTGATCGAAGTTGTTTTGACCTTTGTTTTCGTCATTGCCATTTTGGGCGTGACCTCGAAGGTTGAAAACGGCAAGGTTGCAGGCTTGGTTATCGGTCTTTCGCTGACCTTGGTTCATCTGCTCGGCATCCCCTTCACCGGCACTTCGGTCAACCCGGCACGTTCCTTCGGTCCGGCACTGTTTGTCGGCGGCGAGGCTCTTTCAAACGTTTGGGTCTTCATCGTAGCTCCGCTGGTGGGCGGTGTTTTGGCAGCTTTGGTTTACAAGTTCTTGGACAAAGCTGAATAAGTACAAACAGGCAAAAAAGCCGCGTCTCTCGACGCGGCTTTTTTTACGAAAATGATATTTTCTTGATAAAAACTACTTATTTACCGATGCGCGGTATTTCTCAACTTCCTAGTTCATGATAATGTCTATCATCTCGTTTGTCATTGGCTTAACACCGCCGAGAACTTTCTTTGTAAAAGTAGTTCCCTGAACGGCGTCCATAAATACCTCAAGAGCCGTACCTGCTGCTTTTTCATCCTTGCCACAAGCGAACATACCTAAACCTTTGACAAATACTATGCGAGCCTGATAGCCGTTCTTTGCTTCAAACTCGGCAAAAGCGGTCTCGAGAGTGTCCTCGCTATCAAGTGCAAGCTGACAAGCCTTGCAATATACGATATGATCAGGAGAAAGCGCCTTGGTGGTAGGATCGTATTCGATAGCTGCCTTGTTGGAAGTGAACTCAACGACTGCGGCATCAGTTCCCTCTGTGTATAGGGTGGTGAGTTTTGCCTTAACAGCATCAACTCTTGCATTATCGCATGGAAGTTCTGCAGTGTCAGGTACGCCGTTTGCCTTTTTTGCCACATCCATAATCTTGTTGTATGCGGCAACAAGTAGAGCACCTGCTTCATCTGCGGTATCTGCCGCAACGAAAATACCATGGTTTTCAAGATATAGTGTATTTGGGAAAATGCCTCCATTCATTTTCATTTTTAACTTAAAAGCATCACGGCAGTTGCAAGCGAGTATGTAACCCGGTTTGCATAGTGGAACCCAAACGGTAGTTGCAGTATCAAAAAGTTCTTCAATAACTTTGCCACCGTCAACACAGCAAGTAATACCATTTACCGACGTTGGGTGAACGTGGAGTATATATTTTTGCGGAAATAGTTCGTGGAGAAGTGTTTCAACACTCGGTCTGCGCTCCTCGCCCGGAACACGTGCTGCCATCATATCGGCAAGAACGGCTGCCTCTCTGGCGTCTTCGTCTGCAGGATAATCCTTATCCCACATAGCGTCAAGCTCTTTGCGACTTAGTTTGACAAATCCGTCAGGCGTGATAGTGGAAAGTGCAGTACCTGAACCCTTGATAAACAAATAGTCCTCACTCTTGTAAGAAGTGTTTCCCCCGCCCGCAAGTACAAACTCCGGATTTGAGCCGTATTTATTACTCATTTCGGCAAGTGCCGTTAATTCTTTTTCAAACATATCTCAACCTCGTTAGTATTTTTTATTGTAAATATTATATCAAAATCTCACATTTGGTTTGTCTATAGCGAAGATGCTGTTGTTAAAGAATATGAGTTTACCGACAACTGATATGGCTGTGATATATTTGATAATGCTACAAACGAGGGCCAGATGTTTGAATATGCTATAACAACAGACGGACATTATAGATTTTACTTTGGTTCAACTCAGACCGAAAAGATAGTAGATGTATCCTGTGACGGTGAGAAATCAGCCACTATACATTGGAAAGAGGGCGACGAAGTATTGGAGTTTGCCCGCGATTAAGTAGTACACAATTGAAATATTTGAAAACCGAGCAAACAGCAAAAAGTGCGAGTAAAAGATGCGGTTTTTTATCGCACAATACCTTTTGTCAGCAAAAGGTTGCCGTAAATACGGCTTTCGCCGGTCAAAAATACAGCATAAGCATTTTTTGTGTGGGCGTAAAAATCCATGCGCTCCACGTTACCGAGGTTCAGTTCGGGATAGCGGCGGTGCAGGATCTCCTCGTATTCGTTCCACGCTTCCGGACGGGGCAAATTCTTTGCCTTATCGCCGGGCGTCAGTTCCATTACTACCGCCGGATGCTCGGTATATTCCACGTCGATCGGGAAGATTTCGGAAATGGCGTCCAAAATATCCGAAACGTTCATACCGGGGCAACGAATCAAATTTTTCTGCACGGGCGATACCGGAAAATTAGCGTCGGCAATGACAATAGTGTCACCGTGACCCATATCGCTTAACACCTTAAGCATATCCCCTGTCAACAGTTTGCTGATTTTATCCAACATAAAAATACATCCTTTCAAAAATTCAAGTCAGCTCATCGGATATGAACTGATTATTGTATTCATCTGCCGAGGTGCCGCTTGCAGAGGCATCTTTTTTCAAAACGCCGTCCAACGGAACCGGAAATTCCGCGTTGCCGCCCTCTTCATCCCAGAAGAGATACCAGTTGGTGCCGATTTTGACAACGTAGCCGGCATTTTCTTTAGTATCAGAGCCTTTTTTGCCGGAATAGGTAATGGAAAGATCCACGCGATAGGCGTCCTTTACCGCATCGGCACGAATGCCGTAGACAGCAAAATCGGTTGCAAGTTCTTCCAACTTACCTTCATCCAGTTTGCGGTCTTTTTTGATACTGTAGGTATATTTTACATTCTTGCCGAATTGCTTTTGCAAATCGGATTGGACCTTTTTAAAATCCTTTTGGTAGGCTTCCCGAATTTCGTCAATCGTTATACCCTTTTCGGTTTCAAGCCAATTCCAATACTCCCGCGGAGCAAGGCGGCTGATGCGATTATCCTTGCCGGCAATATAGACGGAAAAATAGTTGTCAAGTGCTTTATCGTAAGTGCCGAAAAACTGAATGATAACTGCCAACATCACAAGACAGCTGACGACGGAAACAAACACCGGCAGATAGCGGGTCCATCGCTTTTTGTATTGGATCGGTGCTTCTGCGTAAGGGTTTTCAAGTATCTCGGGCGCAAGTTTTTGTTTTTTCAAAGGAAGCCTCCTTTCTGAATCCCGTTTTATTTATTGTACCATTTCGGGCGGCGGATGTCAAGAAAGGGACGAAAGCACAAAAAAGCACCGCCGTACGGCGATGCTTTTAAAACAGTTTTATTCACTCGGGATAGATCACGTATGTTAAGCGATTAAAGAGGAAGGTTTAAGAAACACCATTTTCCGTCAACTTTACCCAATCCGATCCACTGAATGCCCGTACCTTCCTCGCCATCCATCTTGCCGGAGTATTCTACACAAACATACTTACCGTCGGTGACCTCAACATCGTATTTCTTTCCGTATTCATCATTAGCCTGATCAACTTCAGAATCCGTCATTGCAACCGTTCCGACAACTTTCAGTTTAACGTTTGAGTCACTGTATTCATCTTTTATTTCTTCCAGAATATCGTCAATATCATCGGAAATATCATCAAATCTTTCCGCCGGAAGCATGGATTTAATTACCTTTTCCGTTGCCTTGCCGTTTGTAAGCTTTTCTAAGTTTTTTACCTGCTTATTGCACGAAAAATACATTACAGCGGGAACTAATTTTACGGCGATCAATGCGATCAGCAAGGCACAAATCAATGCATAAATACCGGACGGAATTTTCTTCATAAAGTTCATTGTTTTTCCTCCTTACCGATCAGTAATCCCAGTCGTCATAATCGCCATCATCGTCGTCATAATCATACTTCGACTGTGTATTGGATCCGATATAAGACAGTGCGTACCATTTACCCTTATACTTGTAAGCATAGAAAGTACCCGGACGGGCGGCATCTTCTTCGCCGCTGATTTTGTCAATGTAAGCCACCTGACGAACTTGCTTTATATCCGATTTATGAATACCGGTTTCTTCGGCGATTCTTTTAATTGCGTCTTTTTCGGCATCCTTCTCGAGCTTGACCGTGCCAACGATCTTGGTGGAATAGGTAAAACCCTCGCCGTATTTTTCGATCAGATAATCCGAGTTGAAGGATTCTTTTGCACTTTTGATATAATCGTAAGGGTCATCCCAATTCTTTTCTTCAAAAGCCTTTTTTGGGATTAGGTTATTGTATCCGGAATAATCGCCGTTATAGGATGCATCCGCCATAATTTCGGCCATTTTTGCAAAGCGCATATTGGTCAGCAACGGAAGAACCCAATTCAGTACAACGGTACAGATAACGATCAAAACAGCGGCAATCCAACCGATTCGATTGACAATCGGCTTGATTTTTGCCGAAGCACCGGAGCCTTTCGGTGCGGCATAAGCGGGTTGCTGATACATCGGCTGCTGATACACCGGCTGTTGCGGTGCAACGGGTTCTTGATAAACCGGCTGCTGATACACCGGCTGTTGCGGTGCTATGGGTTCTTGATAGACCGGCTGCTGATACACCGGCTGTTGCGGTGTAACGGGTTCCTGATAAGTCGGTTGCTGATACATCGGTTGCTGATACACCGGCTGTTGCGGTGCAACGGGCTCTTGAGGCACTTGAACGGGTTGCTGTACATATGCAGTTTGGTTATCAGCCGGCTGCCGGCCAACCAATTGTGCCGCACCACACTGTATGCAAAAAGCGGCGTCATCCGGCAAAGCATTGCCGCAGTTTGTACAATACTTCATTTTAAAACCTCCATTTTTTAAGAAAAGATTTATTTACGGTCTAACTATATCCTATTTTTGGCAATATGTCAACGATTTTTATTGACGTCAGAATTTTCGGTTTTTGAAGCGTTCCATACCCCACACCAATAACCCCGCCGCAAGGATATACAACACGCCGTACAGCAGAAATTTCAGATTGGAAACGGCATACAAGTAATAATACATCGGGCAAAGCGGCCGCAACCACGAAAGCGGACTGAAGCTGTAAAACACCGGGCAGATGATCAGCATCAGCAGAAGCGTAATAGGAACGACAGCCGAAAGCACCGTTTCCTTGCGACACAGCATACCGAACGCAAGACAGAATGCCGTTCCGCACGCGACCAGCAAAATCAATGCCGGAATTTCTTTCCACGAGTGACACAGTCCGGTACAGGCAAGCGCCACACCCATTGCCACGGCGGCATCGGTCGTAGCGACCAGTATATTCCCGACAGCCGGCAGAATTCGTTTGCCGGCGGGCAGCCAATCATACACACCGGCGCGTGCATCCTGCAAATGATACATCATTCCGGCAAAGCCGCAAAGCAACAGTAAAATCGTCAACAAACCGCGCAACGGCAGAATGAGATAATTTTCCTGCCGCACGGCACCGCCGCCGAAATATTCACAGCGAACGAGATCGCCGCCGGACATTACCTTGGAATAGTAATGGCGAAGCGTTGCTTCGTCCATTTTAGCGGCCTGCTCAATGTTTTCTTGCAGATAACTTTGATAAACGCCGTAGGAAATATGGGGAAACAGCGCACCGTACAATCTTTCGTGAGAAAGATTGAGCGAAATGCCCGAACCACGCTCTAAAACCGATACCAACTTTACTTTCGTTTCACCGGCAGTATAGCGTTCGATTCGCTGATTTAAGTCGGCAGGAAAAATCCAGCCTGCATCAATGCGGCTGTTTTCAACATCCTGCCGTAAGGTTGATTCGGCATCATACTTTACATAACGAATGACCGAT
>JAKSQF010000043.1 GCA_024404235.1 Clostridia bacterium
CCTCTTCTGCCGAAATCAAGGCCGATTTCGAAGGCTTTGAAGAAAAAAACGTCCGTTTAGCAGGGCGTATCATCACCAAACGTGTAATGGGTAAAGCCAGCTTCGTGGGTCTTCGTGACGGCGCAGGCGACATTCAGCTGTACGTTCGCCGTGACGACGTCGGCGCCGACGATTACATGGCCTTTAAAAAATGGGATATCGGCGATATCGTCGGCATTTCCGGTTTTGTTTTCAAACCCCAAACGGGTGAAATTTCGGTACATTGCGACCACATCGAGCTGTTGGCAAAATCCCTTTTGCCGCTACCCGAAAAGTTCCACGGCTTAAAGGACATCGACACCCGTTACCGTCAGCGCTACGTTGACCTGATTGTCAATCCCGAAGTCAAGGATACCTTTGTCAAGCGCTCTAAAAGCATCAGCTCGGTTCGTAAAACGCTCGATGATATCGGCTATACCGAGGTTGAAACGCCGGTGCTTTCCACCATCGCAGGCGGCGCTTCTGCCCGTCCGTTCATCACCCACCACAATGCGTTGGATTTGGATATGTATATGCGCATTGCGACCGAACTGCCGCTGAAACGACTGATCGTCGGCGGAATGAACCGTGTTTATGAAATCGGCCGTATCTTCCGCAACGAGGGTATGGACACCAAGCACAACCCTGAATTCACCACGATCGAATTCTATGAAGCTTATACCGATTACAAGGGTATGATGGACCGTACCGAAACCATCATCCGCAACGCCGCCCTCGCCGCCAACGGCGTTTACACCGTCAACTTCAAGGGTGTTGATATCGACCTTGAAAAGCCGTTTGCCCGCAAGACCATGGCCGAAGCCGTAAAGGACGTTACCGGCATTGATTTCGAAAGCTTTGCGCAGGATAACGAAAAGGCCATCGAGCTGGCAAAGGAAAAGCACATCGAAATCGAAAAGGGCAAGGAAACTTGGGGCGATGTTTTAGTCAGCTTCTTCGATGCCTTTGTTGAAGAAACGTTGGAACAGCCGACCTTTATTATGGACTATCCGGTCGAGGTTTCTCCGCTGACCAAGAGAAAGCCCGAAAAGCCTTATCTGACCGAACGTTTCGAAATTTTCATCCTCGGCACCGAATA
The DNA here is from genome assembly GCA_024404235.1 of Clostridia bacterium. Classification (GTDB taxonomy): domain Bacteria; phylum Bacillota; class Clostridia; order Oscillospirales; family Acutalibacteraceae; genus UBA737. The sequence goes on from JAKSQF010000043.1 coordinate 1,118, forward strand.
CGGCAACGCCTATTCCGAGCTGAACGACCCGATCGACCAAATGGAACGCTTCAAGCATCAGTTGATGCTTCGTGAATGCGGCGATGAAGAAGCCAATATGCTGGATAACGATTTCGTTACCGCTTTGGAATACGGTATGCCCCCCACAGGCGGCTGCGGTATCGGTATCGACCGACTGGTTATGCTGCTGACCGGCAATGAATCCATCCGTGACGTTATCCTGTTCCCGACGATGAAGCCGATTGAATGATTTGTCGTATAAGTCAATAAAAACCAACAGCAGATCAAACACGAAGTTTGGTCTGCTGTTTTTAATTTAATACTAAATTATCTTTCTTCCCATTTTCCGTCTGTAAAATCGGGGAATTCAATCGGTGCGCCGCCCTTTTCGATCGACTGCGCACTCAATACGGGGATGGCCAACACCGTTGCCGCATCGTACACGTCAATGGGCATCGGCTTACCCGCGATCAGGCAATCGAAAAAGTCACGGAAAACAAGATAATCCATTCCGTCATGACTGCCGATGGGGTTTTTCTTATACTCCCGCCACAGCTCACCGTCGTACTTTTCGTAATATTTTTCGACGTTGTTCCATTCCTTATGCCACTCGAATTCCTGCTTGACGTCCTCGCCGTTATCCAAAAAGACCGAAGCGTTATCCTCGAAGATAGCCCCCTTGGTGCCCCGCACCGAAAATTCACGCGAATAGGGGCGCGGCAGGGTGGTATCAAGGCTTAAGCGCACCGTTTCGCCGCCGGCAAAGGTCAGCACCGAGGTAACAACGTCGCCCTGCGTAAAGGTCGTTTGATTGGCCGGATGATCGGCCGCATATTTCTCCTTTGCCATTGCCGTAATTCCCCGTGTTTTTGAAGCAAAGGAAGAAATACTGACAATGCGGTTGCCGTGGTTCAAATCCAGTACTTTGCCGATCGGCAACAGATCGTGCGAAGGATAGTTGTGGCAGTTTCGTGTACTGTATTCCTTAAAGCGGTAATGCCGCTTTTCGTTGCCTTCGGCCACTTCGGTGCGCAGGTCGTGTGCATAAGCGCCGGTGCAATGGACGATCTCGCCCAAAAGCCCCTGCTTTTTCATATTCAGCGCCAACTGTTCCAAATGACCGTAGCAGCAGTTTTCCATAAACATATACGGCGTTTTGGTGCGCTCCCACGTTTCGACTAACTTATAGCATTGGTCTAACCGATGGGCACCGCCGACCTCGCTTGCAACGGCAATGCCGGCTTCCAAAGCGGCGCAAACCATTTCCACCCGATTTTCCCAGCAAGTACACAGCACCACGCAATCGGGTTTCAGATCCAAAACCTGCTGATAATCGGTAAAAGCGGCGACTTGTGTTTCCTGCTTTTCGGCAAAAAAGTCGGCTCCCTGCTTTGCACGGTCTTCATAAACGTCGAAAACAGCAACTACCGAAATGCGATCCAAAAAGTGGATGAAAGTGGTCGATGCAAGGGTTGAACCTCGCTGACCGTAGCCTACTAACGCCATTGTTTTCTTTTCCATAATATGCTCCTTAAACAATCAAGGCAGGAATGCAATCCTGCCTTTTTTCTGTTATCCCTTTACGCCCTCGTCGGCCGAAACGCCGTTTTGAATCTGCTTTTGGAAAAGGCCGTAAATCACCAATACCGGCACCAATGCAATAACAAGGCCGGCAAACACAACGCCCTTATCCCCCACGCTTGTTTCCATAAAGTGCAAACCGATCGACACCGGATACTTTTCAGGTGTGGAAATAAAGGTCAGCGCCGTGGTGTATTCATTCCACGTACCCATAATATTACCGATGACCGAAAAGAACAGCACCGGCTTGACCAACGGCAGAATGACCGACCAAAAAATTTGAAATTCGTTGGCGCCGTCGATAAATGCCGCTTCGGTAAAAGCGTTATTGATATTGCGCATAAATCCGGTGACCAAGAAAATAGAGGTCGGCAGTGAAACGCTGGCATAAATCAGCACCAGCGCCCCAAGACTGTCGGTAAAACCGACCGAATCGAACAAAAAATACAACGGGGTCAGCATTAAAACCGCCGGAATCATCATCGCAAAGAAGTAGTACAGCTCCAATCCCTTATTCAGTTTGAACGGGATTTTCGCCAAGATGTACGAGGTGGTGGAAACCATCAAGAAGTGCAGTGCCGCCGTGGCAACCACCAGGAAAAGCGAGTTAAGCAGATACACCGACAGGTGCATTTCTTTCCACGCGGTAACGTAGTTTGCAAAGCGCCAAACCGAAGGCGTTGCCATCGGGTCGGCCAAAAATTCCATTTGATTTTTGAAGGAGGACATCACCAACCACAAGATCGGGAAGACCACCAACACCAAACAGATGAGTAAAAACAGCCGAACGATCCATTTGAAATAGGAGCCGGAAAAACGGTAGGTTTCATTCATAGCTTTTTCTCCTCTCCGCGATTGATCAGGCGATTCAGAGAATAGCACAGGATAAAGCTGATGAGCATCAGCACCACCGCCGCCGCATTGGCATAACCGACACGGCTGACCCCATTATCCGCCGTAAGACCGTATTTATAAACATACAGACCCATAACGGTCGAAGCGTTGCCGGGTTGACCGTTGGTCATCGGCAAAACAAGGTTCATATTCGAAGCCAGTGTGGACGAAACGATATAAACCATAATATACCGCACCTGCCCCATAATGGAGGGCAACGTGACGTAGAAAAACTGTCCCAACTGACCGGCGCCATCGAGATAAGCCGCTTCGTACAGCTCGTTCGATACGTTATTGATGGCGGTGATCAGCACGATCATACTGTAACCGATACCGCACCATATCGCAACAAAGGTGATAACGGCAACGGGGTGGTTCGCAATGTGCGAGCTCATATTGACCACGTCACCGACCTTGCGGCCGTCCAGCTTCAGCATCAGCGTATTGTAAAGACCGCTTTGTTCGAACACGAATTTCCAAACGATAGTAATTACCACGATTGGCAAAACGGTCGGCAGATACAGAAAATAGCGGTAAATCGCCCGTTCGGGACGGGTCAGCTTGATGCGTGTCAGCGATACGGCAAAAACGAGCGCCAACGACGTGATCAAAATCAGCTTAAAAAACGAGATCACAAGGTCGTTTTTCAGCGCCGTATAAAACACGGGGTCCCGAAAAAGCTCCGCATAGTTTGAAAGACCGATCCACGTTTTGGAGGTACCCGCAATACCCATCCATTCTGTAAAACTGTCCCGCAAAGAGGAAAACAGCGGTACCACGCAAACAAACGAATAAATAAGGAAGGTCGGCAAACCGAACACCCACAGAAAAGCCTTGCGGGAACGGCTCATGCGAATGCGATTTTTCATAGACTCACTTCCTTCAAAATTCTTACTTGTTTTTTCCTGCCGCTGTTGCAAGTTCCTTACAGCCGTCAGCGGCGCTTAATTTCCCTTGGGCAATGCGGTTGGCAACGCTGTTGAAGGTTTCGCCCAAATTGCCCCAATCACGTGTTTTGTAAACAATGTTAACGTCCTTGCCCTGCAAATACTGCATAATCTGCTTGGCCGAGCCTTTATAAGCGCTGACCGGCAGTTTTTGCTTGGCGGCCGTCATATAGCCGTACGAAAGCGCCAGTTTTTTGAGGGAATCTTCCCGATAAAGGTACCGCACCAGCGTTTTGGCATTTTCGGCATTTTTGCTGTGCGAAGAAATCGCCACGCCGACGCCCATTAAAACGGCACCCGGTTTTTGTCCCGAAAGGTTGAGGCCTGCCGTTGTAAAGCGCATATCAAAAACGCCGGGAATGGATTTTTTCATTTCGGCTTCCAGCCAAATACCGGAGGAAACCAGTGCCGCACGGTGATTCAGCCAGTCACTTTGTGCGCCCAAGTGATCCTGCGTGGCCGATGCCGAAACATAGCCCGCCGCCCCCAGCGAATGGAGGTTTTCCAAAACCGAGCGCAGGCGCTCGTCCTGATAGATCTTCGGGTTTTTGCCGGCAGAAATCTCATCGAAAAAGCCTTGGCCGTAAGCCGCGACCGCCGGCATGACCGTACCCCAAACAAGGTAGTTGGAGTACATACCCGGATAGGTCAGCGCCGATGTTCCGGCAGATTTTTGCGCCGTGGCGTTTGAAAGCATTTCGGAGAAATTGCGGTGGATTTGAATTCCCTGCTGACGGTAAAGATTTTGGTCGTACCAAAGGCCGTAGCAGTTAAGCATTAACGGCATTTTGTAAAGCTTGCCGTTATACCGTTCAAGCGCCGCCGTTGTAACCACGTCGCAAATTCTTTTATTCTGCCCGTAAACCGTGGCGTTTCGGTACCAATCGGTCAGATCTAAGAAACTGCCCGATGCGCAAAGCGACGTTTCGGAAAGACCTTTACCGTCGATCAGCACAAGGTCGGGCGTATTTTGCCCCGAAAGCCAGGTATTTGCCAACTGGGAATTGACGTTGGTGCCGATGTAGGTCGTCAGCGCCAAATCGGGGTTGGCCTTTTCAAATTCATCCAAAATTTCGGTCCACGCCGCTTCACCGACGCCGTTTTCGTTGATGAAAATCTGCACTGAAAGCTTGCCCGAAAGCTTCTTTTCAGCCTGCTTTTTCACCGGAGCGGCCGGTGTGGAATCGCTTTTTTCACTTGAAGCGGTACTGCTTGTTTGACCGCCTGCGTTCGACGAGGTTGCCGAAGCGGTCGAGGAGGTGGCGGGAGTATCCTCGACGTAAACGTTTTGCGTAACAACAACGTCACGGTTGCTGTCAAACGTAAAGGTTTTGCGGCAACCTACTACCGTAAGCAGAAGCGCCGACACCAGCAGGAGGGATAATAACCGTTTAATCTTCATGGTTACGTTTCCTCCTTTTTTGCATAACAAAGAAGAACTCCGCCCCACTGCCGAACAACGCAAGCACCAACACGGCGGCGGCTGTCACACCGACAAGCAGCGGCCAGTTGATATGCGTTTTGATGGAATGGACCTTGGTTTGCACCTTTTCGATATGGCCCGTTGCTTCGCCCGTCGTTCCTTCTTCGGGGACAATCTCTTCCCCGCCGTTTTCCGGATCGACCGGTGTAATATCGGACGGGGTATCGTCGCCGTCCGATACGGAAGTCGGTATCGTATAGGTTTTAATTTGCTTGATCACAAAGCGTACCGAAACGGGCGCCGTCAGATCGGTCAAGGTAACAGAAGTTCTTGCCCCGACGTTTTTGCCGTTTACCAGCACCTTTTCAACGTAATAGCCTGAATCGACCGAGGCACGAACGGTCAGTTTGCCGCCCTGCGGTATCTCGGTAATGCCGGCCGGAGAAATTTTTGCGTGACCGCCCTGCGTCAGCACGACAACAGCCACCTTGCCTGCCGTACCCAAACGGAACAAGCGGGTTTCGTTATTTTCGGCGGTGTAGGTAAATTTACCGTTGTTTACCGAAACGTAGCTGCCCTTAAACACGTCGTAAACCGAGCAGTTTTTCTGTGAAGTCGGCAGTGTTACGGTACGCTTGCCGCCGTAAAGACTGTAAATGCTGATGTAGGACTGATCGGCGGTGACGATATCCGACGGATGATCGGAACAGATATTGCCGCCGACGTTTTTCAAAAGATTTCGGAAGAACTGTGACGGCAGATTCGGTACCGTACTGTAAATAGAGGGCCAACCGTCCATTTCTTTCATCGCCATGGCGTACTTTTCGGTATTGTTACAGAATTTTGCCAAGGCTACAATGCCGCTTTCCGGCTCGATATAAGGCAGCGGGCCGGCAGAATCGGCCGGTGAATTCAAATCGTTGCCGTAGGTGTGACCTGCCAAGCCTTCGGTCAGCGCATGACCGCCGACGAGAATACCCGTCTGCAAGCCACGGCGTTTTTCGATGCCGACGGTAAAGCCGGTCAGCGAGCGGATGTTGGCAAGATCGTTCGCTCCGCCGTTACTAAGTCCCGGCAGATACTCCCAAACCACGGTTTTTCCGCCGCACATCAGCTTTTGACGGATGGCGCTGCGCTCGACTTCGGTCAGGCAGAAGGGCGACAGAATTACATTGATTTTGTACTCTTTTCGCAGGTTGCCGCTGACCAAATCGCTCATGGTGTAGGTATCGTATCCGGCACCGACCGTGCCAAGGTTGCGGCGCTGTTGATTGAACAGGAAATAGAAGGTTTCATAACCGCCGTAGACGTCGGCCGGAGAGAAATGCGTGTAGGTTTCTTCATCGACAAAGACGGCAATATCCGCCGTCGGCGTGGCATCCAAGCAGGTGGTAAACTGCATTTCTTCGTGAATATCACGAATAAACTGCAGCATTTGATCGTCGTACCACCAACTGCCGTACATATTAAAGATCCAGAAGCCGGCACCTTTGGCGATCAGCGTACTCATATCCCGCTTGATAGAATCAATACTTTCCTGCATGGTATAGCAGTAGCCGACGTCGGCATCCCAATCGGCATTGCCGGTGGCAACTTCGAACACGGAACGGGTATCAATTTCCAGAATATAGAGTTTGCCTGCCTTTAAGACACCGTCCATCATAGCGTCGTAAGCCGGTGCTTCGCCGATCGAACGCTCGCCGTATATAAAGGGCGAGCAGATAAAGTCAATACTTTTGGAATCCAGCACCTTGCGTACCGCCGGATGAATGGAGCCGTTGGCACCGCCCGCCGTTGAAAATGCCCACAAATAGGCGTGGTAAGCGCCGCAAAGCATTTTATTCGAGCTTTCTTTCTTGACGATATCGGCATAGTGCAGCAGCGTTTCGGTCGCACAAAGTCCGCTGTAATAGTTGTAGTCGATGGTAATTTGGTTTGTGGCAGGATCCAAAATACCGGAAGCGCCGTTCAACCAACTGATGCCGCGCTGTTTCCAATCGGGAATGACAACGTTATCGAAGGTGACTTTGGAACTGCCGTATGCCGCCTGCAATTTTGCATTTGTTTTGTACTTGGTTTTCAGGTACTTGCGGAAGCCCTGCAAGGAAGCTTCGGAAAAGTCGCCGAGCGTCCAATCTTCAACGCCCTGCGTCATATATTCTTCGGTTTCGCCGTCCTGAATCTTAATACCGGCAATATGCCCGATATAAGAGGACGAAAGCATATGGCGAATCAGTTTTCGCAAAACCTCGCCCGCATCATTACGGTATTTTTCGGAAGCAAAGGAGGCCGACGGCGTTGCCGGCTGTGCGGTTTTGCCGGTGCGGGAATCGTAAATTTGAATAGCCTCTTTCGGGTTGCGCTGCAGCCACCAGTTCGGCGCCTGCATTCCGATATCCACCACGATATACGAATCGGGTGCCGCCGACATCGCCTCGTAAATGTAGCGGTCAAAGGTATCGTAATCAATGGTTTCGGCATCGACCCAAATCGGCTCGGTACGGTTGTTGTTTTCGTTCAAATAAATGCAGTTGGTAACGTAGAATTCCGTTCCGGTTTGTTCGATGTAGCGGCTTTCCTTGTCCATATCCCACCAAAGGTCACCTGCGGGTGACAGATAGAACAGCGAGGTTTTGGCTTCACCGTCGACAAAAACGGTCGGCTTATTGCCCGACATTTTTACTTCACTTTTATGTAAAGTCGGCTTTTCGTTGGGGGCTACCACCTGCACGGTGGCAAACATCCGGTCAATGACGTCGGCATTGGTCAGGTAGTAATAAGCGTCACTTAACTGCAAGGTATAACTGCCCGTTTCAAGATAATCAGGCAGGTGCATTTCAAACGTGACGGCATTTTTGCCGACCTTCCAAGTATCGGGCGTGCCGCCTTTTACGATTTTAAGCGTGGCGGAGGTGATCCGCTTGCTGCTGTTTTTCTTATAGAAATAAACCTCAAACGGGAAGTTGCCTTTTAACTTTTTATCAATGGAAATAGTGGCGTTGATTTTAGCCGTAGAATCGGTTTTCAGGTATTTTTCGGTTTTGAAATCGACAATTTCGATTTTATTTTCCGCATAAAGGGCGGAATTGAAGTAGAGCGAGCCCCACGGCGAAGAACCCATCGGGCCGATTTCTTTCGGATTCGTCCAATGACTGTCGTCAAAGCCGACCGCAGTCCAACCGGACGGCGCCGTTTTGGAAACCTTGACCGACGCTTTTTCCGAGCAGACCATTACCGTGCCGCTCGGTGTCGTAACACGACAATCGTACACAAGACCGCCGTAGGAAACAAAGTTTTTGGCGGCAATGCAAATAACGTTTTCGCCCTTTTTGAGGTAACGCAGAATATCATACGTTTCGGGCGCCTGCCATTTATCCTGCCCGCTGCCCATATTACCGCCGACTTCCGCCCCGTTGACGTAAAGGGTGTAGTTATCGTCCGCAGAAATCTGCAGCGGTGCATAGGTCGGCGCATCCTGCAGGGTGAAACTGTGCCGGAAATAGCGCGTTTCATACTGCGCCTGTGTCAGCGTATCTTCGTTGTACCAGATCCACCTTCCCAGCCAGCTTTGGGCGGCATTGGGCTGATAGACCTTGATGATATTGAGTTTTTCAAGGGTATAGGTTGCCGCCTTTTCGCCGCCGACCGACACCTTGGCAAAGGTGGAAGAAGGCACCGTAACGGCAAACTTATAATCCTTGCTTTCCCCTGCCGGCAGGGTGGCTTTTACATCCTTGCCGCTTAGGTGCTTGCCCTGATAATCGTAGAATTCCACCAACGCCGACAAAGCTTTCGGCGCCGTGTAGTTTTTCAGTTCAATGTTGTAGTGATTGCCGCTTAACAGATAATCGGTGCGATAAACCGCCTTGCCGTTACCCGAAAGGGTCAGTACGCCCTGCGGTTTCGATTGCACGCTGACGGCTTTCAGTTCTGCTTTGCCGTCGGCCGTCCAACCGGCAATTTTTCCGGTGTTATCCGTATACGAAAAATCGGCGAAATCCACCAATGTTTCATCGGCAGAGATATTGCTGACCCGATAGAACAGATCGTCAAACCAAACGGTGGCCGCCCCTTCGGTAATATACAACTCAAACCCGACCGAAACGGTGTCGTCGGGCACCGCCACGTCGATCATCCAACGGTTCCAGTCGCTTGGCGTACCGTCGGCGCAGACCGGAATATTTCTGCCCAGCATTCTGCGCAGCGAGGTATCCGCTTTGGTGCAGCTGCCGTCGGCATCGTAGCACAGCAGATTGATGCGCACCTTGGCGTTTTTGCCGCCGCAGCTCTTCATATATCCGCCGAACAGCAGATTTTGCCCGAACTGCACCGGAATACGTGCTTTGGAAATAATGCGGCTTTTGGTGACGTCATCCTTGCTGATGCAAAGTGAACGTGCACCGCCGTGATAGACGTCTTCGTCAATTTTTGCCGTGACATCGGTGCCTGTATCCCAGTTGTGCAAACCGTCTTCAAACCCGAGATTCAGGTTATTGTCTTCCACGACCGGCTCGACCGAAAGACCGTCGAAGCAGATATATGCCTGCTGCTGCGGTGCCTTTGTCCACATCGCAACGGTAATGCGCAGCTTACAGCCGTCCGCCTCGCTGCCGGTCATAAATTGAGCGGAAACCTGCTTCCATTCGGTACCGAAACCGTTGGAAACGTCAAAGCGGACTAAATCCTCCTTGCCGACGAATTTTTCATTCTTATCCAGCAAAGAAACGTAACCGGTGGCACCGTTTAAGCCGCCGTCCTTTACCCAATAGGACAATTCATAGCGGGTATCGGGCAACAGATCTATCGTGTTGGAGTTGATCTGCTGATAGGCGTTAAGTGTATCGGTCAAAGAGGTGATTTTCAGCGCATAATCGCCGTCTTTGGGGGCGTCTTCGGTAGCCGAAACATCAAAATATGTATGGCCGAGAACGTTCCAGTTGACGATTTTTTCGCCGTTGACCCGCTCAAAGCTGCCGTCCAGCGTGCCGTCGTTAACAAGCGGCGGCGCACCCTTGGCGGTAATCGAAAGATCGTCCAGCAAAAAATATCCGCCGGAGGTTGCCTTGTAGACCCCCGCATCGGTCAGCACGTTGATGCGCACAGCCACCGAAACGGTATCGGCCCCCGTCGTGAAGGTATCTTCGGCAGAAGTCCATTCGCCGTTGTCGGTATAGAGCGGCCGCTGTGCAATGGGCGACGGGGTCAGGTTGGTTTCCGCCCCTGCCGCATTGTAACCGAATACAAACAGATAGGCGATCGCCCCGTTTAAATTGCACTGCTTCATCCAATAGGAAATATCGTACGAAGTTGCCGGCTGAACGGTGATTTTGTCGGAAAGCGCCGTCACCTCGTTCGAGCCGGTTTTGGTTGTTGCGTTAAACCGCATAGCCCCGTTGGCGGAATGACCGTCGCCGCTTTCAAGTACGATGCGCAACGCCTGATACTTGTTGAAACTCCAACCGTTCAGCGTTTCAAAGGTACCGTTATAGGAGAGTTCATCCGCCGAAGCATTCATAATGCCAGCTGCGACACAGGTTGAAACGATCAATACTGCCGCCAACAAAAGGCAAATCGCTTTTTTCATCTTTTTACCGTTTAACATGACAAACCCTCCTTATAAAATGAATTTTGATCGATTTACTGCATTATTCCAGCATTAACGAACGAATGGCATTGATTTCGGTTTGTGTAATGCCGATCGAAAGCAGATAGTTTTCGGTCGCTTCGGCAAAGGTACCGGTCGGCGCAAAGCTTTGGATATAATCATAGGTCGAGGTCAGCAAAGCCATCAGTTCGGTATAATTGGTATCGCTGATCGCACTGCCGTAAGAGGAAAACAACGACAGCTCGTAATCCAAGAAAAGATCGCTCTTGGAAACGCCGAGCAGACCGTTGATGACAAGTGCCAGCGTGCCGGTACGGTCACGGCCGATCGTACAATGGAAGTAGATCGGGTAGTTAGTCGGATCGGCAAAGGTACGTACCTCATTGGCAAAATTGTTTTTGAAAACCGGATCGTCGATACCGTGATCACGGCCGACGTAGAAAGCACCGTTGTAGTTATAGTAATTAACGCCTTCTCCAAGCGGCGAAACCGTACCGCCGGCACCGCCCTC